>NZ_JBHFCS010000008.1:0-218988 GCF_044143025.1 Pseudomonas sp. TR47
TTAGCGGAATGCGACACAATGAAGCCAGGCACCTACCCGCCGATAGCTTAACAACAATATCAGCTGGCGGGACCGCGATTAGCATCTTACGTGGATACACTTCAAAAATCGGCAGTCAAATCCATACTGATACATTCTGGGTTACATCCAAGATAATTCAAATAGGCATAAACTCTGCCCTGAAGATTGGTGAACTCTGCGCAAAACTCTTCAAGTACGACAGAACAAAAATCAATAGCTATCCTCTTTTTCCAGCCTTAAAGAAAGTCCAACAGATAACTCGAGCATATGATGGCGCACCAGTAATATCTCCTGCCTGCCATGCACGCACTCTCAAACGCTTGCTTGCGCGATGGCCCGACATGCTCGTGCGTGAATCTGATATCAGAGAACTAGAACAATTTGACGGTTTTCGGGACTGGCGTAACGATTCAGATGTGCTTTTAGCAGAGCCTTGGCCGCTTGCAACTCATCAATGCAGGCGTTCATTAGCTGTTTACTGCGCGCGATCAAAACTCGTTTCAGTGGGCTCCCTGGCTGTGCAATTTAAACAATTCACAGAAATGATGGCTTCATATTACCGGCGCGGCAGCGCTTTTGCTGTTAACTTCATCAAAACTGATGACTCGTTGCAACTGATGGATGAATTGGAAACCGAACGCCAAATGGCGCAATTCCTTGACTACGACGCTGACATAATCAACTCCAACAACCTCTTATGGGGAGGTGAGGGCAATCGAATTCAAGTCGCTAGAAACAAAGGGCGCCCTCTCATCATTACAACTGACAGAGCCGTTACTGAGCAAAAATTCAGAACTGGACTAATGGTATACAAACCAGGCCCTCTTGGCCACTGCACAAACATTGAGCCATGTGACAAGATTTCTTTTACAAATATCCTTCGCGCTTGTGCCGGATGCGAAAAATCAATTCTTGATGATCACAGTTTAAGGAAAATTAAAACAGGCATTACAACACTCAAGCGGGGGCAAAAAATGTATGAATCAGGCTCCCCACAATACATCCAATTACAAAATGAAATTGACGCCACCTACGAAAGTGTAAAGGGATATGGTCTACTGAAAAAAATGGAGGATTTATGAGCAGCAATGAAGATTATTTTTCGGCATTGAAACGAATTATCGAAGGCAAGACCCGTATTCTTCCAGCAAAATCTTCTATAAACAAGGACACCGTTGCTCTGGAAGCGGGGCGAAAGCGAGGATCCATAAAAAAAAGCAGAACCGAACATAGTTCAATAATTGCAGCGATCGAAGCTGCTGCAGCCCAATCACTTAACGCCTCCAAACAAACCCTCAACCCCGACAGCTTAAAGCAAAAAAACAAGACAAACCATGATGAAATCAAGAAACTAAAAAAAGACTATGAACAAGCCCTATGCCAAATTGTTTCACTTATACATCAGAACCACTCGCTCAGAGCAAAACTTCTAGCACTTACTGGAGATTCCAGTGAAACATAATGACTCAATCCTGACAAATGCCAAATCAGACTAACCAACCGGAGGCTTTGGCGAATGCGAAATCCCCCACCATAGGTAGGCTGCAACGGAATGCTTTTGTACTAGCGCAGATTCCCGTAGCGAGTGACCACTGCTCTGAGCGAGGCAGAGCCCCTATGGACAATTCTGTAAAAAATGTCCATATTTGAGCTAGTCCATATGGACTAGCTGTGATTTCGACGGAAACGCTGCATTTTCTAGCTTCCAGTTGCTGTCCATACTCCTCAGGCTTCCGACTGAGACGCCCACGACATCACCGATGACTGGAACCTCTCGGCGCAGTGGGAAGAAACAGCCTACGGCCATCCATTTTCGCGACGAATCATCGGCAATGCCCTGCTTGGCTACCTGCTGTGCCAGGCCTGGGGCAACGACCCGCAAGGCTGCAAGGCTATGGTCGGGCAGTGCCAGGCGCTGGCCAGCCCACAACTGGACAGCGAGCAACAGGACCATCTGATCGGTGAACTGCTGCGCTTTCAGGGCTGGCAGTTCAGCCTGCCCAGCAACCCGCCCCTGCTGGTGCTGGACACCCGCACACGCCGCTGGCGCAGCGAAAGCGACCTGGCCAAGCCTTCCGGCCTGCTCGACTGGGAGGCGTTGTGCGAACTGCAGCAAGCGTTGCTGGACCACCCTTCGGCGATCATCGTGTCACCGGCACCGATCTTCGGGGTAAAGCTGATCGAGACGGTGCAGAAAGTGTTCAGCTGGCTGGGCCACCCGCTGCTGGTAGATGCCGAGAACTGGATGGCACACCGCGGTGCCGCCCGGGTGATCCTGAATATCTTCCGCCACTCGCGCACGCCGGGGCATTACGTGATCCTGTCAGGGGACGTGCATTATTCGTTCGTGTACGAGGTGCTGATCCGCCATCGCCAGCGCAGCCCGCACCTGTGGCAGATAACCAGCAGCGGGATCAAGAACGAGTTTCCCCGCCGCTTGCTGGACGTGCTGGACCGGCTCAACCGTTGGCTTTATTCACCGCGCTCGCCGCTGAACTGGTTTACCCGGCGGCGGGAGATGGAAGTGGTGCCGCGTACGCCCAGCCACAGCAAGGCCGGGGAACGTCTGTGGAATGGGGCGGGGCTGGGGCAAGTCTTTTTCGATGAACAGGGGCGGCCGGCACGAGTGCTTCAGTTGGATGCCCAGGGGGGTGAAGCTACGGAGTTTGCGCGGCCGGATTAATCGATAGGGTTGCCGTTGCGGGCCGCTTCGCGGGTTTAACCACCAAGAGGCCCAGGGAGGCGGTAGATCAGGACCGCTCCAGCGCGTTCACCAGGTCATGGAACGCTTCACGGTTGGAGTCATTCAGGCCCATGAGGATCTTGTGCGCCTCCAGCACCTTGGAGCGCACCACCTCTTCGTTCTGGTCCTGGGATGGCAGGTCGGTCAGGCATTCCGGGCACGGCACCGGGCGATCGACGATATTGAACACCTGATCGAAGCCCATCGATTGCAGCAGGCGCGAAATATCCGGGTTGGTGGTGACCACGGTCGGCAGCAGGCCGACCTTTTGCCGCGACAGGATCGACAGCTTGGCCAGCAGGCCCAGGGTGGTGCTGTCGATGCTCTCGGTTTCGGTCAGGTCGATGACGATGGCCGAGAAATTCAGCGCGGTGAAGATTTTCTCGATCGTCGCATCCAGCGCCGAACACAAGGTCAGGCGCACTTCACCGACGAATTTCAGCACGAAGGTACCACTTTGCTCGGCGAACTGGATTCTACCGGTACTCATTGAAGGTTCCTGCTTAACACCAATAGGGCGATATCATCCGGCATCTCCCCAAGCGTAGCCAATCCAAATCGTTGGCGCAGCCCATCCAGGCTACCACCCGCTGCCTTGACGATGTCCGGCAAGGCGGCCTCTTTATCTTTGAGCGTGTCCCCTGGCAAAAGATCCAGGATGCCGTCTGACATCAGGGTCAGGCTGAACTGCGGTGGCAGTTCCATCACCAGGTCCTGGTAGGTTGCCTCATCGAACAGGCCCACCGGAAGGCCGCGGCCTTCCAGGTAGCGGGCCTGGCCTGGGGTATACAGCACCGGCAGTGGCAAGTGGCCGCCCACGGCATAAGTCAGCAGGCCGGTTTCTTCATCGATCACACCACCGACCATGGTCACGTGTTTACCCAGCTTGCAGTTGATCAGGCCACGGTTGATGTGGCTGAGCACTTCCGAAGGCTTGAATTCGCGCAGCTTGCTGCTGCGCTTGAATTCGAACATCAGCCGGGTGGTCATGAACTTCAGCAGCACGGTGACGAAAGCCGACGACGCGCCATGCCCGGAGACGTCGGCAAGGTAGAAGGCAATGCGCCGCTCATCCACGCGGAAATAGTCGGCGAAGTCGCCCGAAAGGTACAGCGACGGGATGATCTGGTGCTCGAAGGCAAACTCCCCGGCAACCCAGGGGCTCTCTGGCAGCATGTTCATCTGCACCTGGCGACCGGCAGTCTGGTCCTCCTGCAACAGCTGCAGGCTGGCCTCCAGTTCCCGGTTGGCTGCCTCGAGCTTGTCGCGGTAACGCTGGTTTTCCACCACCAGGCGCGAACGGTCAAGCGCACGGCGCACCGAATGTTCGAGCACGGCAAGGTCTTCCAGCGGCTTGATCAGGTAGTCGGCGGCGCCCAGGCGCAAGGCCTCGACTGCATCGCTCATCACGCCGGCACCCGATACCACGATCACCGGCAACTGCGGCGCGCGCTCACTGACCTGGCGGATCAATTCCAGGCCGCCCATCTGCGGCATGCGCAGATCGCAGATCACGAGGTCGGGCTGGTGTTCTTCAAAGACCTGGAGCCCCTGCTGGCCATTACCGGCCTGGAGGACGCTGAAGCCACTGTCTTCCAGATAGGCGGCGAGGCTCGCACGGACCACGTCGTCATCATCGATGATCAGCAGCGTTGCACTGATTTTCTGCATGTGGGCGAACGGCGCCGATTTGGGTTGGTGCAGGGGCGTCTGCAAGGCTGACATCCAACTGCTGGAATACTCTGTGGTAACACTCTACTTGAGTTGTAGGCCAAGAACACGGCCCAGGCAACCGGCAGAGGTACTGTGTAAGGCGCAGACGGTACTCCCATCCGCCAGGCGTTTCAAGCATGCATGGGTCGAGTCTGGTGCTCTTTACAGGCTAAATCACCGAGAGTTATAAGAATGCGACCTGTGCAACCCGATGAGAAGGATGCAGCATGCCAAACACGCCCTCCAACCACAGTGAGAAACGCGACTTCATTCGCATGCGCATCGACACCGACGCCAGCCTGCTGCATGCCGGCCAGGTGATCGCAGCGGTATGCCTGGACCTGTCCAGTAGCGGCATGCAGGTGCAGGCGCCGCAGCGCTTTCAGGTAGGCGACACCTTGGAGGTACGGATCGACTCCGACCACCCTGCCCTCAAAGGCCTGCATGCCAGCACCGAAGTGGTCTGGATCGCCGACCAACCCGGTGGGCAGCAGAAATTTGGCCTGCGCATCCTGGCCATGCATTGATCTGTTACGAAAAAGGCGACCCGAAGGTCGCCTTTTTCGTGCACGCATGAATCAAAAGTCGTCTTCGACCTCGCCATCCTTGACCTTGAACTCGCGGTTCTGCAGGTAGGCGTTGCGAATGAAGATGTACTTGTCGCCCTGAATCAGCTTTTCTGCCGACAACAGGCTGGCACGGGTATCGACCACATCCAGGGCGAAGATAGAGTTGCGGGTCGGCACATGGTCGATGTAGCGGTACGGCTTGGTGTAGCCGTCCGGGTACTTCGCCAGGCCGTCGCGCACGGTGCTCGGGCCCAGCAGCGGAATGACTACGTACGGGCCGCTGGGCAAGCCCCAGTAACCGAGCGTCTGGCCGAAGTCTTCGTCGCTGCGCTGCAGGCCCATCTTGGTGCCCACATCGAAGAAGCCGCCCAGGCCGAAGGTGGTATTGACGATCAGCCGCGCCGTATCAACACCCGCCGCATGCGGCTTGAGCTGCAGCACATTGTTGGCCAGGTTGGTGACGTCGCCCAGGTTACGGAAGATATTGTGAATACCGTCTTCGAGGAACTGGGGGGTGACAGCCTGATAGCCCTGGGCCAATGGCTTGAGGGCATAGGTGTCGAGGACATCGTTGAAGCGGAAGATCGGCCGGTTGACCGCCTCCCAGGGATCATCCTCGGTGGCAGCCTGGGTAGCCGCCACAGGTGCCAGCAGCAAGCTGGCACAGACACAGGCCTGGGTGACTCGCTCGATCACACCGGCACCGATCCTACGCATAGATGTTTCTCCATCGAATTTCTCGGCCGCTGGCGCAACGCATGCGCCGCAGGTAAGGCGGCAGTATAGAGGCTTGCGAGCTGATAAACACCTTTACACATTTTTCCTAAATATTTGTGAGCAGCTATTACAAGTCACAGAGACGTAACAATCGCCCAATAACCTGCGGTGTATTTAGGGACGCTGCCATGCATGATGCACCTGCCTTCACCGCTGTGCTGTTCGGCCTGCGCGGTTGCCTGGTCCAGGCTGCCAACGGCAGCCCCTTGCCCGCCCCCGGCGCCCTCGAAACCCTGGCCGGCCTGCGCCGCCGACAGGTGCCATGTATCTGGCTCGATGACCTTAGCAGCCCCCAGGGCAAACGCCTGGCCAGCGTGCTGCCGGAGTGGTTGCCGGGGCACACCGCCAATGGCGTGCGATTGCCCGCGCCCAACGCCTGCTGGCAGGCACTGATGGCGCTGGACAGCCAACGCCTGGACGGCTGCGTGCTGGTCAGCGGCGAGCCGCGGCTGTTGCAATCAGGCCTCAACGCCGGGCTATGGACCATCGGCCTGGCCGCCTGCAGCCCGTCCTGCGACCTCGGCTCACAGCAATGGCAAGCCATGACCCCGCAGGAGCAGGAGCTGGCACGGGGCAAGGCCACGCTGGACCTGTTTCGCCTGGGCGTGCACTCGGTGATCGACCACCTCGAAGCGCTGGACACCTGCCTGACCGACATCGCCCTGCGCCGGCGCAAAGGCGAAAAACCCTGACACAGCAGCGTTGATACGGATCATGCAAAGCAACGGCGAGTGGATTACGCTAGAAGACAGGTGCGAACCTTTGCCGCTTCGCTGAGGTCCATGCCTTGCCAAGCCATTGATGGAGAACAGCCAATGCCTGCCCGCGAATTGCAAGAGCGCCTGAACAGCTTGCGCGAGCAACTGGATCGAAACATACCGCTTACGGATGAGGAGCTGGCCGCGCTGCATGAGGAAGCCAGACAGATCGAGGCGCAACTGAAGCTTGAGGAAGCTACGCCAGACAACAACCTGGTCGATGGTGTGAACCTGGCCATAGAGCGTTTCGAGGCCGACCATCCCGACCTCACCGCCACCCTGCGCAGCATTGCCAACTCGCTGCACAGTATGGGTATTTAGTAATAGCTGGGGCCGCTTCGCGCCCCTTTCGCGACACAAGGCCGCTCCTACAGAAGCGCGAGTCCTGTTGGAGCGGCCTTGTGTCGCGAAAGGGGCGCGAAGCGGCCCCAATCACTCGAACCTTACTGACGCACCAGCCGCACGTTTTCAGGGCTGATCGCCCCAGTACTACGGTACGGATTGATATCCAGCCCACCCCGGCGCACATAACGCGCGTACACGGTCAGATGCTCCGGCTGCAGCAGGCTCTTCAAATCCAGGTAGATCCGCTCCACGCACTGCTCATGAAAGTCTGCATGCTGGCGGAAGCTGATCAGGTAGGTCAGCAGGCTGGCATGGTCCAACGCCCTACCCTTGTACTCAACCACAACACTGCCCCAGTCCGGCTGGCCGGTCACCGGGCAGTTCGACTTGAGCAGGTGACTGTGCAGGGTTTCCTCCAACACCCGCTCGGGGTTGCAGCGCAGCAACTCTGGCTGCGGCTGCTCGTAGTTGCTGATGGTCACATCCAATGCATCAATGCACTGCCCCGGCAGCGCAACCACACCTTGCGCCTCCACTTCTGCCAACGTGCGCACCTGCACGCTCACAGGCTTGCCAGCGGCAGCCGACAGGTCTTTCTCAAGGCATGCCTGCAACTCGCAGATGGTGGCGAACACCGTCTGGTTCAGTGAGTTCAGGTAGAGCTTGAACGACTTCGACTCGATGATGTTCGGCGAATCGGCAGGGATGGCGAACTCCCCTATCGCCACCACAGGTTTGCCGGACGGCAACAGCCAGGACAGCTCGAAGCAGTTCCAGTAATCCACGCCGTACCAAGGCAGGGTCTGGGCGGTCACACCCAGTTCGGCCCACTTGGCCGTGCGCGGGATGGGGAATAGCAACGAAGGCGTGTAGGTGGCAATGTATTCGCTGGATTTGCCCAGCGGGGAATGTTCGGCGGCGGGATGCATGGAAACTGACCTGAAGGTTCGGAAATACCCTTAGTCTACCGGTTTTACATCCCGCCTTGGAGCGCCAGTCACTCGATGGTCAATGCCCCGACCATGCCAGCCTGGTAGTGCCCAGGTACGTTGCAGGCGAATTCGATGGGCGCCGACTGGCGGAAGGTCCAGGTCAGCTCGGCGCGCTGGCCGGGCTGCAACAGCACCGTATTGCCAGCATCATGGCCATGGGCACCGTGGTCCATCTGGCCATGGCCCATACCCTCGTGGCTCATGCCGGCGGTGAACAGCTTGCCTTGCATGGCGATCATTTCTTTCTGGTGCTGGGCGTGCATGGCCTTGTCACCCAGGTTGAACTCATGGGGCAGCTTGCCTTCGTTGATCAGGACAAACCGTACGGTCTCGCCCGCCTTGACCTGCAGGTTCCCGGGCTCGAAGGCGATGTCCTTGAGCACGACCTCGACAGTGCGCGTGGCCTTGGCCGCCGGGGCCGGCTCGCCGAAAGCGAAGCTTTTGCCGGTGCCCGCGAGGGTGGGCAGGCTCAACAGGGCAAGCGTAGCGGCGACGAACAGGTGTTTCATGATGACTCCAGTACTTGCAACGGATATGAGGCCACTTTAGAAAGGGCTGACTGGCAGCTACCTGACGGCAAGATTACAACTTTGTCAGCTTGGGTGGAGGCCGGGATAGTCACGTATCATTTCAGCCATTACAGCGCCCATTCTGGACACCGCATGAAACTGCTGATCGTCGAAGACCAGGCCCGCACTGGCCAGTACCTGAGCCAAGGCCTCAGCGAGGCCGGCTTCGCCACTGAGCTGGTCGCTGATGGCGAAACCGGCCAGCACCTGGCCCTGAGCGGCGATCACGACCTGCTGATCCTTGATGTGATGCTCCCAGGCCGCGACGGCTGGCAGATCCTCCAGGCGGTGCGCCAGGCCGGCCTGGACACGCCGGTACTGTTCCTCACTGCTCGCGATGCAGTGGAGGACCGCGTGCGCGGCCTGGAATTGGGTGCCGACGATTACCTGGTCAAGCCTTTCGCCTTTTCCGAACTGCTGGCCCGGGTGCGCAGCCTGCTACGCCGCGGTGCCAGCCCCAGCCAAGAGACGCAGCTGGCCTTGGCCGACCTGCGCCTGGACTTGTTCCGCCGCCGGGCAGAGCGTGCAGGCCAACGCATCGACCTGACCGCCAAGGAGTTCGCCCTGCTTGAATTGCTGCTGCGCCGCCAAGGCGAAGTGTTGCCAAAATCGTTGATCGCCTCGCAGGTTTGGGACATGAATTTCGACAGCGACACCAACGTCATCGAGGTCGCCATCCGCCGCCTGCGCCTGAAAATCGACGACCCGCACCGCAACAAGCTGATTCACACCGTGCGCGGCATGGGCTATGTGCTCGAGGAGCGCCACGACTGATGCGCAGGCTTTCCCTTGGCAGCCGCCTGGCCCTGTTGTTCGCCGCATGTACCGCTGCCGTTTCGCTGGGGGCGGGGCTGCTGTTCAACCGCGCCAGCGAGCAACATTTCGTCGAGCTGGACCAGCAACTGCTCGAATCACGCGTGTCGCTTTTACGCACCCGGCTTTGCGGCCTGCAACGCCCTGCCGACCTGCAAGCACAGCTGGCAGCCCTGCGCAACGAGCTCAGCCACCAGGCCGACCTGGCCTTGCGCATCAATGGCAGCGATGGCAGCCCTTGGTACGCCAGCCGCTACGCGCTGCCAGACGCGCCGGCCGGCCCAGGACTGGCAACGGTGCATGCCGACGGTGTCGATTACCGCAGCCTGGCCGTGCAACTGAACGACAGCGCCCGACTGACGCTGTTTCTCGACATCACCCATCACCAGCACTTTCTGCAGGGCATGCAACGCCTCATCTGGCTCACCGTCGGCCTGTCCGCGCTGGCCACGGCACTGCTCGGCGCCTGGGCCGCGCGCCGTGGGCTAAAGCCGTTACGGCAGATGGGCCAGGTGGCCGCCAGCGTGTCGGCGCGCTCGCTGACCACCCGCCTGCCGGTGGCGCAGCTGCCGGAAGAACTGGCGGAACTGGGCAGCACCGTGAACGCCATGCTGCAGCGCCTGGATGACGCCTTCCAGCGCCTGTCGGCGTTCTCGGCCGATATCGCCCACGAGCTGCGCACGCCGCTGTCAAACCTGCTGACCCACACCCAGGTCACCCTCACCCGCCCCCGTAGCCTCGAGGAATACCGCGAAGCACTGCACGGCAACCTTGAGGAGCTGCAGTGGATGGCACAGATGATCAACGACATGCTTTTCCTGGCCAAGGCCGACCATGGGCTGCTGGCACCAGGGCAGGCGATGCTGGCGTTGCATGAAGAGGTGGACGCGCTGCTGGAGTATTACGCTCCCCTCGCCGAGGACAACGAAGTGCAGCTGCTGCGTGAGGGTGAGGCGACGTTGAAGGGCGACCGGCATATGCTGCGCCGGGCACTGTCCAACCTGCTCGACAATGCACTGCGGTTTACGCCGGCAGGCGGGCAAATACGCGTGACGCTGGAGCCTGGGGGGAAGGTTTGCGTGGCCAATACCGGCAAGCCGATCGAAGCTGCTTCATTGCCTAGGCTGTTTGACCGGTTTTATCGGGTGGACCCGGCGCGGCGCGAGGGCAGTAGCGAACATGCGGGGCTGGGCCTGGCAATCACCCGGTCGATCATCCAGGCCCATGGCGGGAGCATCCGGGCACAGTGCAAGGACGGCTGGACGCGGTTTGTAATCGAGTTCAGCGAGCCGCTTTAGATCGCGTGGGCTGATTTGCAGCCCCTTCGCGACACAAGGCCGCTCACAAAGCTGACGTGATCGCGGTAGGAGCGGCCTTGTGTCGCGAAAGGGGCGCAAAGCGCCCCCACAGTGCAATCAACCAGCCAGCCCGATCGCCGGCTGCACCTGCGAAGCGCGGTATGCCGGGTAGATGGTCGCCAGGAAGCTCATCACCAGCCCGGCGGTGCAGATGATCGCCACATCACCCCACTGCAGCTCGGACGGCAAACTGCTGATGAAGTAAACATCCGAGGTAAAGATGTGCTGCCCGCTCACCCGCTCCAGCCAGCCGACGATCTGGCTGACATTGAACGCAGCAATCACACCGAGCACGCCACCGATCAATGTGCCGACGATACCGATCAGGCTGCCCTGGACCATGAAGGTGCCCATGATCTGTGCCGGGGTGGCGCCCAGGGTACGCAGGATGGCGATGTCCGGCCCCTTGTCGTTCACCACCATCACCAGGGTGGCGATGATGTTGAACGCCGCCACGGCGATGATCATCAGCAGCAGCAGGCCGATCATGGTCTTTTCCATCTTCATGGCACTGAACAGGCTGCCCTGGGTGTGCGACCAGTCATCGGCGCGGTAGGCATCGCCCAGGCTGGCAGCAATGGCCTTGGACACCTGCGGTGCGGCATACAGGTCGTGCAGTTTCAGGCGCACGCCCTGCACCTGGCCTGGCGCCCAGCGCTGCATCTCGCCGGCATCGGCCACGTGCATGTAAGCCTGCGAACCGTCCAGCTCGGCACCCACCTTGAAGATGCCGACCACCGTCAGGCGCTGCATGCTCGGGGTGATGCCGCCCGGCTCCTTGCTGATTTCCGGCACGATCAGGGTCAGTTTGTCGCCGGTATTGAGGCGGAACCGGCGCGCAGTCAGCTCGCCGATCACCACGCCGTACTCACCCGGCTGCAGGGCCTGCAGGCGCCCCTGCACGATGTGCTGGCCGACGATCGAGACCTTGCCCTCTTCGGCCGGGTCGATACCGCTGACCTGGATGGGCTGCATCGCACCTTTGTAGGAGAGCATGCCCTCCATCTCGGTGATCGGCGCAGCGGCCATCACTGCCGGGTTCTGCAGTGCCGCGTCGGCAGCCTTGCGCCAGTCGTCCAGCGGCTGCACGCCGAGGATGCTGGCGTGTGGCACCAGGCCGAGGATGCGCGAGCTCATTTCGCGCTGGAAGCCATTCATCACCGACAGCACCACGATCATCGCCAGCACACCCAGGGACAGGCCGATCATCGAAGTCATCGAGATGAACGAGATGAAATGGTTGCGGCGCTTGGCACGGGTGTAGCGCGCACCGATGAACAAGGGCAAGGGTCTGAACATGTAAAACACCCACTGAAAAAGTTGCGGGGTGGCTCAGGCCACCCCGTGCAAGCGGCTCAGATTGCCACCAGATGACCGTCGTCGAGTTTCAGCACGCGGTCCATCTGGCGCGCCAGGTTGAGGTCGTGGGTCACCACCAGGAATGCCGTGCGCGATGCGCTGGACAGTTCCTGCATCAATTCCTGGATGCCTTGGGCGGTGTGGTGGTCGAGGTTGCCGGTCGGCTCATCGAGCATCACCAGGCCCGGCCGGTTTACCAGCGCCCGGGCAATGGCCACCCGCTGACGCTCACCACCGGACAGCTCGGCCGGCTTGTGGTGCAGGCGGTGGCCCAGGCCGACACGCTTGAGCAGTGCCTCGGCGCGCTCACGCGCCTCGGGGATCGCGGTGCGGCCGATCAGCAGCGGCATGCACACGTTCTCCATGGCGGTGAACTCGGGCAGCAGGTGGTGGAACTGATAGACAAAGCCCAGCTCGCGATTGCGCAGCAGGCCGCGGGCGCGCTCGCCAAGCGCCGACAGCTCTTCGCCGGCCAGCCAGACGCTGCCCTGGGTCGGCCGATCGAGGCCGCCCAGCAGGTTGAGCAAGGTGCTCTTGCCCGAACCCGAACTGCCGACAATGGCCACCCGCTCCCCGGCGTGCAGTTCGAGGTTGAGCCCGGCCAACACTTGTACCGACTCCGGGCCCTCGTCGTAGGACTTGCCCAGGTTGCGGCAACTCAGAACGGCTTTATCACTCATGCGCGAATCACTCATAACGTAGCGCCTCTGCAGGCTGGGTGCGGGCCGCACGCCAGGCCGGGTACAGGGTGGCGAAGAAACTCAGGACCAGCGCCGCACCGCAGACCATGTACACGTCCTGGGCCTGGATCTGCGAGGGCAGGTAATCGATGAAATACACGTCAGCGTTGAGGAACTTGTGCCCGATCAGTTTCTCGATGCCGGCGATCGCCGCGCTGACGTTGAGCGCAGCGAGGATACCAACCACTGCACCGATCAGGGTGCCAATCACCCCGATCACCGTACCCTGGACCATGAAAATGGCCATGATCTGCCCGGGCGTGGTGCCCAGGGTACGGAGGATGGCGATGTCACCGCGCTTGTCGTTGACCACCATCACCAGGGTGGAAATGATGTTGAACGCCGCCACCGCAACGATCAGCAACAGCAGCAGGCCGATCATGGCTTTTTCCATGCGGATCGCCTGGTACAGGTTGCCGTGGGTACGGGTCCAGTCGCGGCTGTAGTACTCCTGCTCACCCAAATGCTGGGCGATGCTCCAGGCCACGCGTGGTGCCTGGAACAGGTCGTCGAACTTCAGGCGCAGGCCCTGCACCTGGTCCGGCTTCCAGCGGTGCAGGCGTGACAGGTCAGCGATGTTGGTCAGGCCCAGGTAACCGTCGATCTCGCCGGCACCGACGTGGAAGGTGCCGACCACGGTGAAGCGCTTCATGCGCGGGAACATGCCGGCCGGCGTCACGCTGACCTCAGGGGCGACGAAGGTCAGCTTGTCGCCGATGGCCACCCCTAGCTTGGCGGCCGCCTTGTCACCGATCATGATGCCCCACTCGCCCGGCGCCAGCTGGTCGAGGCGCCCTTGCTGAATGAAGTTGTCGATGATCGACACCTCACGCTCGCGGCCTGGGTCGATACCGTTGAGCAGCACCTTCTGCACCTTGCCATCATGGGTCAGCAGGCCCTGCATCTGGGTATAGGGCGCAACGGCCAGCACCTGCGGATTCTGCTTTACTTGTTGGGCAAGGGCAGGCCAGTCGTTGATCGGCTGGCCGCTCTCGAGCGTGGCGTGAGGGACCATGCCCAGCACGCGGGTACGCATCTCGTGGTCGAAACCGTTCATTACCGAGAGCACCACGATCATCACTACCACGCCCAGGGCGAGGCCGATCATCGAGGTCAGGGAAATGAACGAGACGAAGTGATTACGGCGCTTGGCACGGGTGTAGCGCGTACCAATGAATGCGAAAAGAGGTCTGAACATGTCGGGGCTTGTTCGGATGAAAGGGAACGTCCTTGTGGCGAGGCGCCTGCGGCGGCTTTACACTCGGACCACCGCCGCTACCATGGGTTCGCCATGACGACATTAGACGAAGAAGATCGCCGCGAATACTACCGCATCGAAGATCGGATCGCACTGGAAATCAGCCCCCTGAGCGCGGCCGAAGCCCTTGAGCCAGAACTGTTGCAGGATGATTCACCACTGTTCAACCTGCTCAGCGAGCTGCACCTGTCCGACTTCGAGTCCCAGCACCTGTTGCGTCAGCTGAGCGAAAAGGACCGCACCCTGGCGGCATTCCTGCGGGCGCAGAACAAGCGCCTGGACCTGCTCAGCGCGGTGGTCGCGCAAACCCTGATCGGCGAAATCGGCCAGCCCCAGCGGGTGATCATCTCCGAAGGCGGCATTGAATTCGCCCAAACTCAGCAAATCGCCCCGGGCACCCGGGTCAAAGTGAAGATGGTGTTGATGCCCCGCGCCCACGGCCTGCTGCTGCGCGGCAAGGTTACCCACTGCGACCCGTGTGCCGATGGCAGCTTCGAACTCGGCACCGAATTCACCGACATGACCGATGCCCAGCGCCAGTTGCTGGCCCGCTACATCCTGCAGCGCCAACAGCAGCAGCGGCGCCAGCAGCTGGAACAGGGCGACCCTGCCTCCTGAGCCTTTTCATTTTTGACCTGAAGGAACGAACGTGACCCTCATCTATGGCCACCGCGGCGCCAAGGGCGAAGCGCCCGAGAACACTCTGCACAGCTTCCGTCAGTGCCTGTCCCACGGCGTGACCCGCTGCGAACTGGACCTGCACCTGTCGGCCGACAATGAGCTGATGGTCATCCACGACCCTACCCTCAAGCGCACAACAGGCCGGCGCGGCAAGGTGGTCGAACACCCGGCAGCCGACCTGGTCACCTACGACGCACGCAAGGGCGGCCCGGGCCATGTGCAGCCCTGCCCTATCCCACGGCTGGAAGAACTGTTCGAAAAATGCCCCTTCGAGCACTGGCAACTGGAGGTCAAGAGCGCCTCGCGGACCCGTGCCGCCACCACGGTGCTGGCGATTCGGGAACTGGCACAGCAGTACGGCCTGCTGGACAAGGTGACCATCACCTCGAGCTCGCGGGAAGTACTGGGTGCTGCGCTGGAACTGGTACCTGACGTGAAGCGCGGCCTGGTCGCCGAGTACGCCTGGCTCGACCCGCTGAAGGTCGCGCAGAACTATGGCTGCGATCTGCTGGCATTGAACTGGACACTGTGCACTCCCGAGCGCCTGCTCAAAGCACAGGGCCAGGGTTTGCATGTGTCGGTGTGGACGGTCAACGAGCCGGCACTGATGCGCCGGCTCGCTGATTTTGGCGTGGACAGCCTGATTACAGACTTTCCCGGTTTGGCCAAGACCACCCTCGGGTAGGGCTGAAATCGGTCTCCCCGACCGGCTCAGGCCACCGGCCGGAGCCGCTCAAAAAAGCCGGTTCAGGCCGTCATAGGCAGCTACCCGATAGGCTTCGGCCATGGTCGGGTAGTTGAACGTGGTGTTGACGAAGTACTTCAGGTTATTCAGTTCGCCCGGCTGGTTCATCACCGCCTGGCCGATGTGGACGATTTCCGAAGCCTGGTAGCCGAAGCAATGCACGCCGAGGATTTCCAGGGTCTCGCGGTGGAACAGGATCTTCAGCATGCCTTGCGGCTCGCCGGCGATCTGTGCACGCGCCATGCTCTTGAAGAACGCCTTGCCCACTTCGTACGGCACCTTGGCCTGGGTCAGCTCCTGCTCGTTCTTGCCGATCGAGCTGATCTCCGGAATGGTGTAGATGCCGGTCGGCACGTCGTTGACGAAACGCCAGCTGCCGTTGTCGACGATACTGCCTGCCGCCGAGCGGCCCTGGTCATGGGCGGCACTGGCCAGGCTCGGCCAGCCGATCACGTCACCGGCACCGTAGATGTTCGGCACGCTGGTGCGGTAAGCCTCGTCGACTTCGATCTGGCCACGGCTGTTGACCTTGATGCCGATGTTCTCAAGGCCCAGCTTGTCGGTATTGCCGGTGCGGCCGTTGCACCACAGCAAGGCGTCGGCCTTGATCTTCTTGCCAGACTTCAGGTGCAGGATCACACCATTGTCCAGGCCCTCGACCCGCTCGTAATCTTCGTTGTGGCGCACGGTGATATTGTTGTTGCTGAAGTGGTAGCTCAGCGCCTGGGAAATTTCCGAATCCAGGAAGCTCAGCAACTGGCCGCGGTTGTCGACCAGTTCGACCAGCACGCCCAGGCCACTGAAGATCGAGGCGTATTCGCAGCCAATTACGCCGGCGCCGTAAACGATGAGTTTGCGCGGGGTGTGGCTGAGGCTCAGGATGGTGTCACTGTCATAGACACGCGGGTGATGGAAGTCGATGTCGGCCGGGCGATACGGACGCGAGCCGGTGGCGATGATGATGTGCTTGGCGTTGAGCTTTTCCACCACGCCATTGGGGCAGACCACTTCGACGGTCTGCTCATCGGCGAAGCTGCCGGTACCGAAGAACAGGTCGACGCGGTTGCGGGCATAGTAGCCGGTACGCGAAGCGACCTGCTTGGAAATCACCTTCTCGGCGCTCTTGAGCACGTCCGGGAAGGAGAACCAGCGCGGCTCACCGATGGCTCGGAACATCGGGTTGGTGTTGAACTGCATGATCTGCCGCACCGAGTGACGCAGTGCCTTGGACGGGATGGTGCCCAGGTGGGTGCAGTTGCCACCGACCTGGCGACGGCTGTCGACCATCGCCACCTTGCGCCCTGCTTTGGCGGCGTTCATTGCCGCACCTTCTCCGGCCGGGCCGGAACCCAACACCACTACGTCGTAGTTGTAGACAGCCATGCGTACTCCTTCAGAACTGGCCCGCTGGCCACGGTCGCCGCGGGACTCGATCATGCCGCCGGGGCGCCATGAGAAAATTCGGGTGCAGTCTAATCAAGCGTGAACGCCGCGCACATTAACCCTTGGTCGCGTCGTAGGCCAATTTTGCCTGCACTACATGTGCATCCACCGATTCCCTGGCAGCTACCGTCCCTGCTTGCGCTTTCACTTGCCTGTGAGCGCCCGCTCGAAAGCGGGCGTAGCTCGGGAGACGAAGCCACCCTCTGCCCGAGTCACCAATACCGCCGCCAGGTCATGAGCGATGGCAAAATCCCAGCCGCGCTCAGGCCCAAGGATCAGCAACAGGGTCGAGTAGCCGTCGGCCTGCAGCGCCGAGGCATCGAGCACGGTGACGGCAGCCAGGTCATGATCGACCGGGCGCCCGAGACGGGCATCGAAGGTGTGCGAATAGCGCCGGCCATTCTGCTCGAAATAGTGCCGATAGTCACCCGAGGTCGACACACCCAGGCCGTTGACCGGTATTACCTGGCGGGCGATCTGACGGTCTTCGCGGGGCAATTCCAGGGCGATGCGCCATGGGCTGCCATCGGGTTTGCCGCCCACCGCCTTGAGCTCGCCGGTAACTTCGGCAATGAAGCTGGCGATACCCATGGCACGCAGGCGTGCAGCAATCAGGTCCACGGCGTGGCCAGCGGCGATGCTGTTGAAGTCCAGTTGCACCGGGGCGTCCTTGCACAATGCCTGGCCCTCGATGCGCAAGTGCTGGTAGCCCACACGCAGGCGGGCATTGGCCAGCGCCTGCGGTTCTGGCACCTGCTCATGGCGGGCCTGGGGGCCGAAACCCCAGAGGTCGAGCAGCGGCTCGACAGTGAGGTCAAAGGCACCATCGCTCTGTTCGGCGAAGTGCTGGCCGAAGGTGACCAGTTCGAGCATGTCTGACGGCAAGGCCAGGCACTGGTTGCCGGGGAGCTGATTGAACAGGCTCACCGCAGAGTCGCCGCGGTAGGTCGAGTAGTGCTGATCTATGCCCTGCAGGATCGTTTCCACCGCCGCCTGTACCTGGACAGGCGCCGGCCCGCCTGGCTCGCGGACGTACTGGATGCTGTAGCTGCTACCCATGGCAGGGCCACCGAGGCGCTCCAGGGTGGGGCCTTGGTTGCAGGCGGTCAGCAGCATGAGGATGAACAGGAGGGCTGTGCGCAAAAGTTGAGTTCTCGGTTGCCAGCACCGGCCTCATCGCCGGCAAGCCGACTCCCACAGGGTCACCACATACCTTGGAGCCACTGTTTCACCTGTGGGGGCCGGCTTGCCGGCGATGAGGCCATTACAGACACAGTAGCGGCCAGATCGGTTCATCAGACCATAAAAAACGGGAACCCGAAGGTTCCCGTTTTTTCATTGCCTTACAAGCGAATTAGCGTGGAAACGCTGGCGGGTTCACACCGGCCATGTCTTCCATCACGCGAACCACCTGGCAGCTGTAACCGAATTCGTTGTCGTACCAGACGTACAGGACAACGCGGTTATCGTTGGCGATGGTCGCTTCGGCGTCAACCACACCCGCGTGGCGCGAGCCTACGAAGTCGGTGGAAACCACTTCCTGCGAGCTGACGTAATCGATCTGCTTGTGCAGCTCCGAGTGCATGGCGGTCTGGCGCAGGTACTCGTTGATTTCTTCGCGGTTGGTGGCCTTTTCCAGGTTCAGGTTCAGGATGGCCATCGACACGTTCGGCGTCGGTACGCGAATGGCGTTGCCGGTCAGCTTGCCCTTGAGCACCGGCAGCGCCTTGGCGGCAGCAGTGGCAGCACCGGTTTCGGTGATGACCATGTTCAGCGGCGCGGCGCGACCACGACGGCTGCCCTTGTGGAAGTTGTCGATCAGGTTCTGGTCGTTGGTGAACGAGTGAACGGTTTCGACGTGACCATTGACGATGCCGTACTGGTCGTTGATGGCCTTGAGCACCGGCACGATGGCGTTGGTGGTGCACGAAGCTGCCGAGATGATCTTGTCCTCGGCGGTGATGTCACCGTGGTTGATGCCGTGCACGATGTTCTTCAGCGCGCCCTTGCCAGGTGCGGTGAGGATCACGCGGGCAGCGCCCGGGCAGACCAGGTGCTGGCCCAGGCCGTCGGCATCACGCCATACGCCGGTGTTGTCGACGATCAGGGCGTTGTCGATGCCGTACTGGGTGTAGTCGACTTCGCTCGGGCTCTTGGCGTAGATGATCTGGATCAGGTTGCCGTTGGCAGTGATGGTGTTGTTGGCTTCGTCGATGGTGATGGTGCCATCGAACGGGCCGTGCACCGAGTCACGGCGCAGCAGGCTGGCGCGCTTGACCAGGTCGTTTTCGGCACCCTTGCGCACAACGATTGCACGCAGGCGCAGGCCGTCGCCACCACCGGTCTTCTCGATCAGGATACGCGCCAGCAGGCGGCCGATGCGGCCGAAACCGTACAGGACAACGTCGGTGCCCTTGCGCGCCGAAGCGTTCTGCTGGCCAACCACGTCGGCCAGTTCTTCACGCACGAACTGCTCGGCGGTCTTGCCGTTGCCTTCCTGCTTGAACTTGTTGGCCAGCTTGCCCAGGTCGACCGAAGCGGCGCCCAGTTTCAGCTCGCTCATGGCTTTGAGCAGGGGGAATGTCTCGTGGACGGACAGTTCGGTTTCGTCGGTCTGACGGTGACGCGCAAAGCGGTGGGCCTTGAGGATCGAGATAACCGAACGGTTGATCAGGCTGCGGCCATAGATCGAGCTCACCACGTTGTTGTTGCGGTAGAGCTGACCGATAAGCGGGATCATCGCTTCAGCCAGAGCTTCACGATCGATCCACTCACCAAGACACTGGTCGGGCTTCTGAGTCACGGGAACCTTCCACATGTAGGGGGAGAAAAAAGGGGCTACATTATGACGCCCCAACGCGTAACCGGCAATGAGCGCCTGTCGTGGGAGCCAAAGCCCGTGCTCATGCCCTTTCCGAGCCTGACAGCACGCACCGGCACCGGTACAATCGGTCTCTTTGCCGCAACGCTTGGAGTGCAATCTCCCGTGTCAGTTCTGCGCCTACCGCAAATGTCGGCCACGGCCGGCAAACAAACCTGGGGCAACCTGCCCGGTGCCGCCCTCAGCCTTGCCATCGCCGAGGCCGCCAGCAGTGCTGGCCGCTTCACCCTGCTGCTGACCGCCGACAGCCAGGCTGCCGACCGTCTGGAGCAGGAGCTGCGCTTCTTCGCCCCCGGCCTTCCGGTGCTGCCGTTCCCAGACTGGGAAACCCTGCCCTACGACCTGTTCTCGCCACACCAGGACATCATTTCCCAGCGCATCGCCAGCCTCTACCGGCTGCCGGAATTGAGCCATGGCATCCTCGTGGTGCCGATCACCACGGCCCTGCACCGCCTGGCCCCCACGCGCTTTATGCTCGGCAGCAGCCTGGTGCTGGACGTCGGCCAGACCATCGACGTAGAGCAGATGCGCTCACGCCTGGAGGCCACTGGCTACCGCTGCGTCGACACGGTCTACGAACATGGCGAGTTCGCCGTACGCGGCGCGCTGATCGACCTGTTCCCGATGGGCAGCAAGCTGCCCTACCGCATCGACCTGTTCGACGACGAGATCGAGACCCTGCGCACCTTCGACCCGGAGACCCAGCGCTCGATCGACAAGGTCGACTCGATCCGCCTGCTGCCGGCACGCGAATTCCCCATGCAGAAAGAGGAAGTGACGCGCTTCAAGGCACGCTTCCGTGAGCGTTTCGATGTCGACTTCCGCCGCAGCGCGATCTTCCAGGACCTGGCCAGCGGCATCATCCCCGCCGGCATCGAGTACTACCTGCCGCTGTTCTTCGAAGAAACCTCGACCCTGTTCGACTACCTGCCAAGCGACACCCAGGTGTTCTCGCTGCCGGGCGTCGAGCAGGCTGCCGAGCACTTCTGGAACGACGTGCGCGGGCGCTACGAAGACCGCCGCGGCGACTTGAGCCGCCCATTGCTGCCGCCTTCTGAACTGTTCCTGCCGGTGGAAGACTGCTTCGCCCAGCTCAAGCAGTGGCCGCGCGTGGTGGTCAGTGCCGATGATGTCGAGCCTGGTACCGGCCGTGAGCGCTTCCCCGCCCGCACCCTGCCCAACCTGGCCATCGAAGCCAAGGCCAACCAGCCGCTGGCGGCATTGTCCGACTTCCTCGACCAGTTCAGCGGCCGGGTGTTGTTCACCGCCGAATCGGCGGGCCGTCGCGAGGTGCTGCTGGAGTTGCTCGAGCGCCTCAAGCTGAGGCCGCAGACAGTCGAGGGCTGGGCTGACTTCATCACTGGCAGCCAGCGCCTTGCGATCACCATCGCCCCGCTGGACGAAGGCCTGCTGCTCGAAGACCCTGCCATCGCCCTGGTTGCCGAAAGCCCGCTGTTCGGCCAGCGCGTGATGCAGCGCCGGCGCCGCGACAAGCGCGGCGAGGCCGCCAATGATGCGGTGATCAAGAACCTTACCGAGCTGCGCGAAGGTGCCCCGGTGGTGCACATCGACCATGGCGTGGGCCGCTACCTGGGCCTGGCCACGCTGGAGATCGACGGCCAGGCCGCCGAGTTCCTGACCCTGGAGTACGCCGAGGGCGCCAAGCTCTACGTCCCAGTGGCCAACCTGCACCTGATTGCCCGCTACACCGGCAGCGATGACGCCCTGGCGCCGTTGCACCGGCTGGGCTCGGAAGCCTGGCAGAAGGCCAAGCGCAAAGCCGCCGAACAGGTACGCGACGTGGCCGCCGAGCTGCTCGACATCTACGCCCGCCGCGCCGCCCGCAAAGGGTACGCCTTCGCCGACCCGGCCGCCGACTATGCCACCTTCAGCGCAGGCTTCCCCTTCGAGGAAACCCCCGACCAGCAGAATGCCATCGAAGCGGTACGCGCCGACATGCTCGCCGCCAAGCCGATGGACCGCCTGGTGTGCGGCGACGTCGGCTTCGGCAAGACCGAGGTCGCCATGCGCGCAGCCTTCATCGCCGTGCACAGTGGCCGCCAGGTAGCGGTGCTGGTGCCTACCACCCTGCTTGCACAGCAGCACTACAACAGCTTCCGCGACCGCTTCGCAGACTGGCCGGTGACGGTCGAGGTGATGAGCCGTTTCAAATCGGCCAAGGAAGTGGCCAGCGCTGCAGCGGACCTGGCCGAAGGCAAGATTGACATCCTGATCGGCACGCACAAGCTGCTGCAGGACGATGTGCGCTTCAAGGACCTGGGCCTGGTAGTGATCGACGAAGAGCACCGCTTTGGCGTACGCCAGAAGGAACAGCTCAAGGCCCTGCGCAGCGAGGTGGACATCCTCACCCTGACCGCGACACCGATTCCGCGAACGCTGAACATGGCCGTAGCCGGCATGCGCGACCTGTCCATCATCGCCACGCCGCCGGCTCGGCGCCTGTCGGTGCGCACCTTCGTCATGGAGCACAACAACAGCACGGTGAAAGAAGCGCTGCTGCGTGAACTGCTGCGCGGCGGCCAGGTGTACTACCTGCACAACGATGTGAAAACCATCGAAAAATGCGCCGCCGACCTTGCCGAACTGGTCCCCGAAGCGCGTATCGGCATCGGCCACGGGCAGATGCGCGAGCGCGAGCTGGAACAGGTGATGAGCGACTTCTACCACAAGCGCTTCAACGTGCTGATCGCCTCGACCATCATCGAGACCGGCATCGACGTGCCCAGCGCCAACACCATCGTCATCGAGCGCGCCGACAAGTTCGGCCTGGCCCAGCTGCACCAGTTGCGTGGCCGGGTCGGCCGCAGCCACCACCAGGCCTACGCCTACCTGCTGACACCGGCGCGGCAAAAAGTGAGCGCCGACGCCGAGAAACGCCTGGAAGCCATTGCCAACACCCAGGACCTGGGCGCCGGCTTCGTGCTGGCCACCAACGACCTGGAAATCCGCGGCGCCGGCGAGCTGCTGGGCGAAGGCCAGAGCGGGCAGATCCAGGCCGTGGGCTTTACCCTTTACATGGAAATGCTCGAACGGGCGGTCAAGGCCATTCGCAAGGGCACCCAGCCGAACCTGGAACAGCCGCTGGGCGGCGGCCCGGAAATCAACCTGCGCCTGCCGGCACTGATCCCCGAGGACTACTTGCCCGACGTGCATGCGCGGCTGATCCTCTACAAGCGCATCGCCTCGGCGGCTGACGAAGAGGGCCTCAAGGACCTGCAGGTGGAGATGATCGACCGCTTCGGCCTGCTGCCCGAGCCGACCAAGAACCTGATGCGCCTGACCCAGCTCAAGCTGCAGGCGGAAAAGCTCGGCATCAAGAAAGTCGATGCCGGCCCGAACGGCGGCAAGCTCGAGTTCGAGGCCGAAACCCCAGTCGACCCGCTGACCCTGATCAAGCTGATCCAGGGCCAACCCAAACGCTACAAGTTCGAAGGCGCAACCCAGTTCCGCTTCCTGGTACCGATGGAACGGCCCGACGAACGCTTCAACACTCTGGAGGCGCTGTTCGAGCGCCTGACCCCACAGACAGCCTAAGGAAGATCCATGCGTGCCATCCGTTGCCTGACCTTGTTGCTTGCGCTGTTCGCGCCGGCCGCCTTCGCTGAAGGTCTTTATCAGGTGGAAATGATCCTTGTGCGGCAGAACAGCGTGCCGGCCTTCACCAGCCCGTACGCCCCTGAGGACTGGAGCGCCGGCGCCCTGCGCCTGGAAAAGAGCGCCGAACGCCCACTGGCGCTGGAAGATGAAGCCACCCGCCTGCAAGCCACGGCCGACTACACCGTGCTGCTGCACAAGGCCTGGCAGCAGCAGGTCGGCAGCACGCCAAGCCGCATCGCCCTGGGTGATGGCCAGGAGCAGTTCGGCCACTTCCCGATCGAAGGCAACCTGAGCATCACCGAAGGGCGCTTCATTGCCGTGGAGGCCAATTTCTGGGTCAACCAGCTCGACAGCAACGGCAATGTGCTCAAGAGCGAGCAGTTCAAACAGAGCAACAGCACCATCAAGGGCGGCCAGCTGACCTTCCTCGATGGCGGCCACCTGGCGGTGCTGCTGAAGGTCACCCCGCCAGGTACACGGAAGATGCCGGTGATGGACCCGGAGATGATGGAGCAGTGATGTGACTGAGGGCGACGCACGGCAACTGCTCAGAGCCCATCCGGACTGGGTCGATTTTATCGACGCGGGCGCACTGGCCCGAGGCCGTAAATATGCAGCACAGGAACGAACGCGCATCCTTTCGCTGCAGGGCCATTCCATCGAGGCGAGGTGCGAGGGCTCGGCGGGCCAGATTTACCATCAGGATATCAAGCTGGTATTGAATTACGGCGACCTGCGCGTCTTTGGGAGCTGCTCCTGCCCGGTAGGATTGAATTGCAAGCACTGCGTCGCTGCGTTGCTGCAACTGGAGCTCGAAGGTGGAAACCTTGAGGCAGCCGCAACTCAGGAGCAAGCCGCGCTGTCGCTGCCGCCCGACCTGAACCTGTGGGTGCAGGGGCTCGAATCGCCCTCCAAGGCTGCAGCCAGTAGCGAACCGGCACGCAAAGGTCCGGCCATCTACTACCGCATTCACAGCGATAGCGAACACTTTCAGCTCGAGCCAATCAAGGGCACGCTACAAACCGACGGTACGCTGAAAATCGGCCGCATCACCTCAATGCCGGAGATGATCTACTACACCCCACGTTACGTTACGGAAGATGACGCTCGGCTGTTGCGCCTGATCGATGCCCGCAGCAAAACGCTGACGCCCGTGGCGCAGCTGGAAGGCAAGCAAGGGGCGGAGCTTTTGAGCTACGCCTTGGCGACCGGGCGCCTGCTGTATGAAGACGACCCCACGCCTTTGCATGCCGGGCCGCAACTGCATGCCGAGTTCCGCTGGGTCAGGCTGGACAACGGCAGCTACAGGGGCGCCTGGCACCATGACCAGCACCTGCAGCTGCAGGTCCTGCCCATCGAGCCTTTGCACTACATCGACCGGCATTCGCATCAGACCGGCGAGCTGCAGCATGATCTCGACCCCTTCATCGCCAGCCAGCTCGCACGCGCGCCAACCGTACCTGAACACCTGGTAGTACCTTTGAGTCATCGACTGAACGCCTTGAACCGGCAAGTCCCGACCCCTACCGCCGTGGTCACCGAGCAGGTCGAAAACATCCAGCCCAAGGGCCGGCTGATCCTTGGCAGTCTCGAATTCAGCGCCTACATGCCCAAGACCGGGCGTATGCAGCGCCAGATGCAACACCGCGCCGCCCTTTCCTTCGACTACGATGGGCTGCGCGCCAGTGGCAGCGACGACAAGCCATTGACCCGACTGGTGGACACCACCAGCCAGCGCATCCGCCGCCAGCCCCCGGCCGAGCAGGCACTGCGCAAGGCACTGCGCGAACTGGGTTTCAAGCCCGCCACCCGGCAGAGCAAGGCGCTGCCAGACAGCGCGGGCGAGATGCTTCAGCTGCCCGACGACGAAGCCTGGCTACGTTTCGCCCGCGACGGCCTGCCGCGCCTGCGCGAGGCAGGTTGGGAAGTCGACATCCACCGCGACTTCGCCTTCAACCTGCATGAGGTGGACGACTGGTACGCCAGCATCGAGGAAGCACCAGGCCATGAATGGTTCGACCTGGAGCTGGGCATCGTCGTCGAAGGCCAGCGCCATAGCCTGCTGCCCATCGTGCTGCAGCTGTTGCGCAGCAACCCCGAGCTGCTGCGGCCCAGCGAGCTGGCCCGGCGCAGCGACGACGAACACCTGCTGATCGACCTCAACCGCGGCCGGCTGGACGCCCCCGCGCTGCGCGTCGCCCTGCCCTACGGGCGAATCAAGTCGGTCATGGGCACCCTGGGTGAACTGTACCTGCACGAGGACAACGTCGGCCCCACCCTGCGCATGGACCGCGCCGACGCGGCACGCCTGAACGACATCGAACATTTGCCCCTGCACTGGGAAGGTGGCGCCCATGTGCGCGACCTGGGCCGGCGCCTGCGCGATGCACGCGACCTGCAGGTCGCGCCGCCCGCAGCGCTCAACGCCACCCTGCGCCCCTATCAGCAGCAGGGCCTGAACTGGTTGCAGGCCCTGCGCGAAATGGGCACCGGCGGCATCCTTGGCGACGACATGGGCCTGGGCAAGACCTTGCAGGCCCTGGCCCACCTGCTGCTGGAAAAGCAGAACGGGCGCCTCGCCCACCCTGCCCTGGCAGTGATGCCGACCAGCCTGGTGCCAAACTGGCTCGACGAAGCCCAACGCTTCGCCCCCGACCTGCGCGTCCTGGCCCTGCACGGCCCCGGCCGCAGCAAGCATTTCGCCAAGCTGCACGAATACGACCTGGTACTGACCACCTACGCCCTGGTGCCGCGCGACCTCGAGCACCTGCGCGCGCAGCAGTGGAGCGTACTGGTGCTGGACGAGGCGCAGAACATCAAGAGCAGCACCAGCAAGGCCGCCCAGGCTGTCTGCGAGCTGCAGGCCAACCAGCGTCTGTGCCTGACCGGCACGCCAATGGAGAACAACCTGGGCGAGCTGTGGTCGATCTTCCACTTTCTCATGCCCGGCTGGCTGGGCGAGCTCAAACGCTTCAATCAGGATTACCGTACGCCTATCGAACGCCATGGCGACGCGGAACGTCTGGCGCACCTGGTCACCCGCATCCGCCCGTTCCTGCTGCGCCGCACCAAGGAGCAGGTAGCGACCGAATTGCCTCCCAAGACCGAAATGGTCCATTGGGTCGAGCTCAGCGACGCCCAGCGTGATACCTACGAGGCCGTACGCGTGGCGATGGACAAGAAAGTGCGCGACGAAATCGCGCGCAATGGCACGGCACGCAGCCAGATCGTGATCCTCGATGCCCTGCTCAAGCTGCGCCAGGTATGTTGCGATTTACGCCTGGTCAAAGGGGTCGAGACCAAGGGCAATCAGGCTGACAAGGGCAAGCTCGGCGCGCTGCTGGACATGCTCGAAGAACTGCTCAGTGAAGGGCGCCGGGTGCTGTTGTTCTCGCAGTTCACCTCGATGCTGGCATTGATCGAACAAGAGCTGGAAAAGCGCAAGATCCGCTACAGCCTGCTCACCGGCGACACCCGTGACCGGCGCACACCGGTGCAGCAGTTCCAGCAGGGCGAGAGCGAAGTGTTTCTGATCAGCCTCAAGGCCGGCGGCGTGGGGCTGAACCTGACGGCTGCCGACACCGTGATTCACTTCGACCCGTGGTGGAACCCGGCCAGCGAGAACCAGGCCACCGACCGCGCGTACCGCATCGGCCAGGACAAGCCGGTGTTCGTGTTCAAGCTGATCACGCGCGGTACCGTTGAAGAGAAGATTCAGCAGCTGCAGCAGGAAAAAGCAGCGCTGGCAGCAAGCTTGCTCGACGGGGCAGAGGCTGGGCAGTGGCGTCTGGGGGATGAGGAAATCGAAGCGTTGTTTGCTCCGCTACCCGGAAAGCGGGCGCGCTAGCAGTCAGTCCCGGCTACTTCGCTGGCAAGCCCCCACAGGACTTTCACTGCCTTGGACAGCAGCGAGATACCTGTGGGGGCCGGCACAGTCAATCGACCAATTGCGCCTCGCGCAACGCCCCTAGCGCCTCCAGCCAACGCGGCTGCTGGCGATAATCGGTCCGCGCAAAACCCTGCCCGCGCATGCGTGCAATCCGCGGCGATGGCTTTACCTTCAGCCGCTGCGCCGCGCTCAAAGCCAGCTCTGCTGCCGCCCGGTCATTGCACACCAGGCCCATGTCACAACCCGCACTCAGCGCCGCCTCGATCCGATTGGCCGCATCGCCGACCACATGCGCACCGGCCATCGACAGGTCGTCACTGAAGATCACCCCGTCAAAGCCCAGTTCGCCACGCAGGATGTCCTGCAACCAACGGCGCGAGAACCCGGCCGGCTGGTTGTCTACCTGCGGATAGATGACATGCGCCGGCATCACTGCCGCCAGCTGCCCGCTGAGGCGGGAGAACGGCACCAGATCTGCCTGGCGCAGTTGCTCGAGGCTGCGCTCGTCCGTCGGAATGGCCACGTGGGAGTCCGCCTCCGCCCAGCCATGCCCCGGGAAATGCTTGCCACAGGCAGCCATGCCCGCTGCATTCATCCCGCGGATGAAGGCGCCGGCCAGCTGCGTGGCACGTTGCGGGTCGCCTTCGAACGCGCGGCTGCCGACCACAGCGCTACGCTGGTGATCCAGGTCGAGCACAGGGGCGAAGCTCAGGTCCAGGCCAACCGCCAGCACCTCAGTGGCCATCAACCAACCGCACTGCTCGGCGAGGTACTCGGCATTGGCGTTATCGGCGATCGCGCGCATGGCTGGCAGGCGCACGAAGCCCTGACGCAAACGCTGCACACGCCCACCTTCCTGGTCGACGGCCAGAATCAGATCGGGACGAATGGCGCGAATGGACGCGCACAGTTCACGCACCTGGCGCGGGCTGTCGATGTTGCGGGCAAAGATGATCAGGCCAGCCACTTCCGGCTGGCGCAGGAGCTGGCGGTCTTCGGCGGCCAGCCATTTACCGGCGATATCCACCATCAGGGAGCCTTGCAGGCTGACGGTCATAGGCAATCCTTCATTACAGACTTAAAGAAGCCCACTGGGGGCATGCGGCCTCCTCGATACGCACCGGGCAATGCGCCGGTACGCGCTCGAACAGGCCAAGCAGATCGGTGTTGCGCAGGCGAATACAGCCATGGGACAGCGGTATGCCCAAGGGTTCCGTGTCGGGCGTGCCATGCAGATAGATATAGCGGCGGAACGTGTCCACGGCGCCCAGACGGTTGACCCCGGCCTCGCAACCGCTGAGCCAGAGGATGCGGGTAAGCACCCAGTCACGCCCGGGATGCTGTGCGTGCAACGCCGGCGACCAGACCTCACCGGTCCAGCGCCGGCCACGCAGCACGGCATTGAGCGGCAAGCCCGCCCCGATCCTCGCTCGCACCTGGTGCAGGCCGCGTGGCGTGCAGCCGGAGCCATTGCGCTCACCGGCGCCATTGCGGGCAGTCGACACCGCCAGGCGCAGGCACAACTGCCCATTGGCAAAGCCATAGAGGCGCTGGTCAGCGAGGGAAATGTGCAGGAGATCGAGGTCGGGCATGGGCGCTAGCTTAGCCCAAGCGCCCTGCCCCGCCCAGCCTTCAGGCCTTGGCGGTGGTGCTGGCGGTTTTACTGCGCGGGCGCAACTGTGCGGTGGCCATCGCCTCGTCGGTGACACCGCTGTCGGCGCGCATGCCAGCGGCCAGGAACGGCACCATCAGGCGCATGACCTGCTCTATGGAGGTGTTGATACCAAAGTCGGTTTCGGCAATGGCGCGCAATGCCTTGATGCCGGACATGCTGAACGCCGCGGCACCGAGCATGAAGTGCACGCGCCAGAACAGTTCGAGGGGAGGGATGCGTGGCGCGGCTTCATTGACCAGCAACATGTAGCGGCGGAACACCTTGCCATACATGTCTTCCAGGTAGCGCCGCAGGTGCCCTTGGCTCTGGCTGAAGGCCAGGCCCAGCAGGCGCATGAAGATCGACAGGTCGTTGTTGCTGCGTGGCTGCACCACCAGTGCCTGTTCCACGAGCATTTCCAGCAGTTCTTCGAGGCTGGGCTTTTGTTCCGGCTTGGCCTGGCGACGCTCCAGCTCACGTTCGAGGCTGGCGCAGAACGGCCCGAGGAAACGGGAAAAGACCGCCTGGATCAGCGCCTTCTTGGAGCCGAAATGGTAATTGACCGCCGCCAGGTTGACCCCGGCCTTGCTGGTAATCAGCCGCAACGAGGTTTCCGCGAACCCCCTTTCCGCGAACAGTTGCTCGGCAGCATCGAGAATGCGTTCAACGGTTTCCGATTGGGCCATGACTACTCCGCCAGACAGACAAACAGGTGTTTGAAACATACGTTTCAGGCCTGCGGATGTCAAGGCTCGGTGACTGTGCGGTCGCCATTAGAAAGCCCCGAGCTGCAAGCTGCAAGCCGCAAGAGGGGTGCGCGCCGCTTTTTCTTGTCGCGTGGAGCTTGCAGCTCATCCAGTACTGTATATAATCCCAGTCACTGTATAAAAAGACAGAGCGCCCGCCATGTTGAAACTGACGCCCCGCCAAGCCGAAATCCTGGCCTTCATCAAACGTTGCCTTGAAGACAACGGCTTCCCGCCGACGCGCGCAGAGATCGCTCAGGAGCTGGGCTTCAAGTCGCCCAACGCCGCCGAGGAGCACCTCAAGGCCCTCGCGCGCAAAGGCGCGATCGAGATGACCCCAGGCGCATCCCGCGGCATCCGCATCCCCGGCTTTGAAGCCAAGGCCGAAGAAAACGGCCTGCCGATCATCGGCCGGGTAGCAGCCGGTGCACCGATCCTTGCCGAGCAGCACATCGAACAATCTTGCAACATCAATCCATCCTTCTTCCACCCCCGCGCCGACTACCTGCTGCGCGTACACGGCATGAGCATGAAGGACGTCGGCATCTTCGACGGCGACCTGCTGGCCGTGCACACCTGCCGCGAGGCCCGTAACGGGCAGATCGTCGTCGCCCGTATCGGCGACGAAGTGACCGTCAAACGTTTCAAACGCGAAGGCAGCAAGGTCTGGCTGATCGCCGAAAACCCCGATTTCGCCCCCATCGAAGTCGACCTGAAAGAGCAGGAAATGGTGATCGAAGGTTTGAGTGTCGGCGTAATTCGCCGCTGAACCAGGAGGCGTCATGCAACAGTTCGTCCAAGCACAACAGCAGGTACAGCTTCCTTTGTTCGAAGCCTTCCTCGCCCAACCTGTACTGCCAGGCCTGAAGGCCAGCGAGCAGGCACGCAAGAGCAGCGAACCGGACCTGTTCAGTGAACTGTCCCTGCGTGGCGCACCCGAACATTGCCAGACCTTGCTGGCACCGGTACTACGCGAACTGAGCGAAGAGCAAGAGGCCCGCTGGCTGACGCTTATCGCACCGCCGGGCAGCCTGACCCAGGCCTGGTTGCGCGATGCCGGCCTCAACCGCGAGCGCATTCTGCTGCTGCAGCCGCGCGGCAATCAGAGCGCACTGCAACTGGCCTGTAACGCCCTGCGCCTTGGCCGTAGCCACACGGTTGTCAGCTGGCTTGGCAGCGTAAATGCCACCGCGCGACAGCAACTGTTGCGTGCAGCCAGTGCCGGAAACGCACAAAGCCTGAACATCCGCCTCGGCTGATGTTCAGGCTTTGCCTGTAACCCGAAACAACCTGGGTGTCAGTGAAGTACGCGCGGCCCTTCGTCGCGCTCGAGTTCGCCATCCATGAGGCGCCCCGCCATCTGCACGCCCACGCTCAGCATGGCCTTGGCAACCTCAACGTGTTGCCCCTGCAGGAATACCTTGGCGTCTTCCGAAAAATCCAGGGTTACCAGGGAGCCTTCGTCCTCGGCACGACGCAGTTCGATTCGGCCATCAGGCAACTCGACAATTTCCAGAAAAGACGTAGACATAAAGGGCTGTTCTCCGCGAAAGGCCAGCATTGTACCAGCCAAGGCGAAGATCAGCACTCACTCAACGCGTCACGGAATCGTCTCACCAGGCCTTTGAGGTTGTTGCGCCAGCTTTCCAGCTCTTCACGCGACAGCGCAGCCTGCTCGGGTTCGTCGAGGTTGACGGCCTGGATGAGTGGCTGAGTGACATCGGTTTTCGCGGTTTTTTTCGCGACCGGTGGTCGGAACAAATCGGCATAAGCGGTGAGCAATTGTGCCAGCCAGGTTTCCCGCTGCCTGGCCAGTTCCAGCAACTCAGCCACCTCGGGAATGGCGATGTCATTCAGGGCGTCATCGGTGAGCAATTGCTCGACACTGGGCGCGGCCGGCAGGCGGTAGAAGCCGCCAATCTCGTGACACAAGCCCAGTAGCGCGCCATACAGGTGGAACAGCGCAGATTCGCGCTCGGCCTGCACCAGGCCTTGTGCATTCATGGCCTGACTGTCGACAGCCTTGGCCATGGACTCAAGGGCAAGGCCGGCGAAGAAGAGCTTCTGGTTGGTGCGGGTGTAGAGTTCCTGGGCCATCTTGAGTGACCTCCCTAAGGCTGCAAGGCGAATACCTGCAGTTTCAGGGATCGGCGTGTACTTGTCACCAATGAATTGGGGCCGCTAAGCGGCCCCAATTACATCACTGAAACGATCAGCGCTTGTCTTCAACCTTCCAGGCATTACCGTCGTAGAACGCCTTCCACCCGGTAGGCTTGCCATCGACCTCGGACTGCACGTATTGCTCTTTGGTCTTGCGGCTGTAGCGGATCACTGCCGGGCGACCCTCGGGGTCTTTCTGCGGCGCATCGCACAGGAAGTGGTACTTGGGGTCGATCTCATGCTTGTGCGGCACGATCTCCAGCACCAGCGGCGCACGGGTCTCGCGATTCTTGGGGAACTGGCTGGCTGCCAGGAACAACCCAGAAGCACCGTCACGCAGCACGTAGGTGTCGTCGACCTTCTCGCACTTGAGCTCTGGCATGTCCACCTTGTCCATCTTCGGTGGTGCCGCCTCGCCACTCTTGAGCAGCTTGCGGGTGTTCTTGCACGCAGGGTTGGTGCAACCGAAGAACTTGCCGAACCGGCCGGTCTTGAGCTGCATCTCGCTGCCGCACTTGTCACACTCCAGGCTCGGCCCTTCGTAACCCTTGATGCGGTAACTGCCCTCTTCGATCTCGTAGCCGACGCAATCAGGGTTGTTACCGCAGATATGCAGCTTGTGCTTCTCGTCGAGCAGGTAGGCATCCATGGCCGTGGCGCAGATCGGGCAGCGGTGCTTGCCCAACAGCACGCGCGACTCCGATTCACCTTCGTCGTCCGCAGCGATTTCATCGCCCGGCACCAGGTTGACCGTGGCCTTGCAGCGCTCTTTGGGCGGCAGGCTGTAACCCGAGCAACCCAGGAACACGCCGGTGGAGGCCGTCCGGATCATCATCGGCCGCCCACATTCCTTGCACGGAATGTTGGTCATGGTCGGCTGGTTGGCACGCATGCCGCCTTCGGCTGATTCTGCCGTCAGCAGTTTCTTGCTGAAGTCGCCGTAGAACTCGTCCAGAACGTTCTTCCAGTCACGCTCGCCCTGCGCCACGTCATCCAGGCTCTCCTCCATGACGGCGGTGAAACCGTAGTCCATCAGGTTGGCGAAGCTTTCCGACAAGCGCTCGGTAACGATGTCGCCCATCTTCTCGGAGTAGAAGCGGCGATTGTGCAGTGTTACGTAACCGCGATCCTGGATGGTGGAAATGATGGCTGCGTAGGTCGACGGGCGGCCAATACCGCGCTTTTCCATTTCCTTGACCAGGCTGGCTTCGGTAAAGCGCGCAGGTGGCTTGGTGAAGTGCTGACTGGGGTCGATCTGGATCAGCTTGAGCGCTTCACCCTGGACCATCTCCGGCAACACGTCATCTTCGCCCGGCTTGCTCTGCTGGGGCAGCACACGGGTATAACCGTCGAACTTGAGGATGCGACCTTTGGCACGCAGCTCGAAATCACCGGCAGCCACGGTCACACTGGTGGACAGGTACTGGGCAGGCGGCATCTGGCAGGCGAGGAACTGGCGCCAGATCAGCTCGTACAGGCGCTCGGCGTCACGCTCCATGCCGCTGAGCTTGGTTGGGTGCGTGTTGACGTCGGAAGGACGAATCGCTTCGTGGGCCTCCTGAGCGCCTTCTTTGCTGCCGTACACCAGCGGTGCTTCGGGCAGGTACTGCTTGCCGAACTCACGCTCGATGTAGCTGCGCGCCATGTCCAGCGCGTCGACCGACAGGTTGGTCGAGTCGGTACGCATGTAGGTGATGTAGCCCGCTTCGTATAGCCGCTGAGCCATCATCATGGTCTTCTTCACGCCGAAGCCCAGGCGGTTGCTTGCAGCCTGTTGCAGGGTGGAGGTGATGAACGGTGCCGACGGCTTGCTGCTGGTCGGGCGGTCTTCACGCTTGAGCACGCTGTAGCTGGACGCCTTGAGCTTGCTCAGTGCAGCCATGGCCTGCGCTTCGTTCAGCGGCTTGAAGGCCTCGCCTTTCTCGCGGGTCACCTCGAAACGCACCTTGGCGTCCTTGGCAGTGCCAAGGTCGGCGTGCACCTCCCAGTACTCTTCGGGGATGAAGGCACGGATCTCGCGCTCACGCTCGACCACCAGCTTCACGGCCACCGACTGAACACGCCCGGCCGACAGGCCACGGGCGATCTTGGCCCACAGCAGTGGCGAGACCATGTAGCCCACCACGCGGTCAAGGAAACGGCGCGCCTGCTGGGCATTGACACGATCGATATCCAGCTCGCCGGGCTTCGAGAACGCATCCTGGATGGCTTTTTTGGTGATTTCGTTGAACACCACACGCTTGTAGCGGGTGTCGTCGCCACCGATGGCCTCGCGCAGGTGCCAGGCGATGGCTTCCCCTTCGCGGTCCAAGTCGGTCGCGAGATAGATGGTGTCAGCATCCTTGGCCAGGCGGCGCAACTCTTCGATCACCTTTTCCTTGCCAGGCAGGATCTCGTACTTGGCCTTCCAGCCGTGCTCGGGGTCGACGCCCATGCGCGCCACCAGCTGGCGACGGGCCTTCTCTTTCGGCGACAGGGCCGGCGCCTCACCCGCAGCCTTGCCACGCTTGGCGGCCGGCTCTTTGCTGGCGCTGGCCGAACCGCTGGTGGGGAGGTCACGGATGTGGCCGATACTCGACTTCACCACGTACTGGTTGCCCAGGTACTTGTTGATGGTCTTGGCCTTGGCCGGGGATTCCACAATGACCAGCGATTTGCCCATGGATCGGAGTATTCCTGAATCTGAAGATGAAAAACGCGTCAGGTGCCGGACGCGGCACCGCTATATATAGTGGCAATAGAGTGAGGTCAAGCGCGGTCGTTCACTCGTGCGCCTTGCCAAGCAGTTCAGGCAACCCTTCTTCGGCCTTGACCAAAGCAAAGCGTGGCACCTGCTCGCCGTCAACCTCGACCGACTCCTGGAACATCGAAAGTGGTCGTACCCAGAAGCTGTGGTCACCATACAGGCATTGGTAGAAAACCATCCACTCTTCGCTTTCGGAGTGCCGTGCGACACTGAAGACACGGTACTCAGGCCCTTTGTAATGCCGGTATACGCCTGGTTGTATCTGCATGTCGCCTTCCCTCTTGAAACAAATTCTGTAAAAAACAAAAGCCGGGGCACAAGGCCCCGGCTGCTGTCCCGCTACGCGATCAGACGCGTTCGAAGACAGTGGTGATGCCCTGACCGAGGCCGACGCACATGGTGGCCACGCCCAACGTACCGCCATTTTGCTTCATGACGTTGAGCAGGGTGCCGGAAATGCGTGCCCCGGAGCAACCGAACGGGTGGCCCAAGGCAATGGCGCCGCCGTGCAGGTTAACCTTCTCATCCATCTTGTCGAGCACTTTCAAATCTTTGAGCACTGGCAGGGCCTGTGCAGCAAAGGCTTCATTGAGCTCGATGAAGTCGATATCGGCCATGGACAGCCCGGCACGCTTCAGGGCTTTCTGGGTCGACGGTACAGGGCCGTAGCCCATGATTGCCGGGTCCACACCAGCCACTGCCATGGAGCGGATCACCGCCAACGGCTGGATACCGAGGTCCATCGCACGCTGGCCAGACATGACGATCATGCACGAAGCGCCATCGGTAATCTGCGACGAAGTACCGGCTGTTACCGTACCACCTTTGGGGTTGAACGCAGGCTTGAGCGATGCCAGGCCTTCAAGGGTGGTTTCCGGGCGAATGGTCTCGTCGAAGTCGAAGACCTTCAGGAAACCGTTCTCGTCATAGCCCTGCATCGGGATGATCTCGTCCTTGAACTTGCCTTCGACCGTCGCCTTGTGTGCGAGCTGGTGCGAACGCAGGCCGAACAGGTCCTGTTGCTCACGGGTGATGCCGTGCATCTTGCCGAGCATCTCGGCAGTCAGGCCCATCATCCCGGAAGCCTTGGCAGCGTGCAAGGACAGGTGCGGGTTGGGGTCCACGCCATGCATCATGCTGACGTGCCCCATGTGCTCGACACCACCGACCACGAACACGTCGCCGTTGCCGGTCATGATCGCCTGGGCGGCGGTGTGCAGCGCGCTCATCGACGAGCCGCACAGGCGGCTGACGGTCTGGGCGGCCGAGGTGTGCGGGATCTGGGTCATCAGCGACGCCATGCGGGCGATGTTCCAGCCCTGCTCCAGGGTCTGGTTGACGCAGCCCCAGATCACGTCCTCGACTTCTTTGGGGTCGACCTTGCCGTTGCGCTCCAGCAGCTTGCTGATCAGGTGCGCAGACATGTCTTCAGCACGGGTGTTGCGGTGCATGCCACCCTTGGAGCGGCCCATCGGGGTGCGACCGAAGTCGACAATCACCACGTCTCTTGGATTGAGGCTCATATCAATAATCTCGCTCTACTCTCTCAAAGGCGTTGGCTGCTCAGCTGAAGAAGCGCTGGCCGTTCTTGGCCATTTCGCGCAGCTTCGCGGTCGGGTGGTACAGCGGCCCCAGATCGGCGTACCGATCAGCCAGGGCAACGAATTCGGCCACACCGATCGAATCGATGTAACGCAGCGCACCACCACGGAACGGAGGGAAACCAATGCCGTATACCAGGCCCATGTCCGCTTCGGCAGCGGTTTCGACGATGCCGTCTTCCAGGCAGCGCACGGTCTCCAGGCACAGCGGGACCATCATCCAGTTGATGATGTCTTCGTCGGTGACTTCACGCTGCTCGAAGACGATCGGCTTGAGCACATCGAGCACGGTGGCGTCGAAGACCTTCTTCGGCTTGCCACGCTTGTCGGTTTCGTAGGCATAGAAACCCTTGCCGTTCTTCTGGCCCAGGCGATTGGCCTCATACAGGGCGTCGACGGCCGAGCGGCGCTCGTCCTTCATGCGGTCCGGGAAGCCTTCGGCCATCACATCGCGGCCGTGGTGGCCGGTGTCGATGCCGACCACGTCCATCAGGTAGGCCGGGCCCATAGGCCAGCCGAACTTCTCCATGACCTTGTCGATGCGCACGAAGTCGACACCAGCGCTGACCAGCTTGGCGAAGCCGCCGAAGTACGGGAACAGCACGCGGTTGACCAAGAAGCCCGGGCAATCGTTGACCACGATCGGGTTCTTGCCCATCTTCTTGGCGTAGGCCACGGTGGTGGCGACCGCCACTTCACTGGACTTCTCGCCACGGATGACTTCGACCAGCGGCATCATGTGCACCGGGTTGAAGAAGTGCATGCCGACGAAGTTCTCGGGGCGCTTGAGCGCCTTGGCCAGCAGGTTGATGGAGATGGTCGAGGTGTTGGACGCAAGGATCGCATCCTCTTTCACCTGGCCTTCCACTTCAGCCAGCACTGCCTGCTTGACCTTCGGGTTCTCGACCACGGCTTCGACGACGATGTCGACGTTGGCGAAATCACCGTAGGACAGTGTCGGGCGAATGGCATTGAGTGCCTCGGCCATTTTCGCCGGAGTCAGGCGGCCTTTTTCGACGCGGTTGCCGAGCAGCTTGGACGCCTCGTTCAGGCCCAGCTGGATGGCTTCCTCGCGGATGTCCTTCATCAGGATCGGGGTGCCCTTGACCGCCGACTGGTAAGCGATGCCGCCACCCATGATGCCGGCGCCGAGCACGGCAGCCTGCTTCACATCGTGAGCGATTTCGTCATGGGCCTTGGCTTTGCGCTTGAGCTCCTGATCATTCAGGAACAGGCCGATCAGGCTTTGGGCAACCGAAGTCTTGGCCAGCTTGGCAAAGCCTGCTGCCTCCACTTCCAACGCCTTGTCGCGACCGAAGTTGGCGGCCTTCTGGATCGACTTGATGGCTTCGACCGGCGCCGGATAGTTCGGGCCGGCCTGGCCAGCGACGAAGCCCTTGGCAGTCTCGAAGGCCATCATTTGCTCGATGGCATTGAGCTTGAGCTTTTCCAGCTTGGGCTGGCGCTTGGCCTTGTAGTCCAGCTCACCGCTGATGGCGCGCTTGACCAGGTCGAGGGCACCGGCCTGCAGCAGTTCAGGGGCGACGACGGCGTCGACCGCACCGACTTTCAGGGCGTCTTCAGCGCGGTTTTCCTTGCCGGCGGCAATCCACTCGATGGCGTTGTCCGAGCCGATCAGACGCGGCAGGCGCACGGTACCGCCGAAGCCTGGGTAGATACCCAGCTTGACTTCCGGCAAGCCGATCTTGGCAGAGGTGGACATGACCCGATAGTCGGCCGCCAGGCACATTTCCAGGCCGCCGCCCAGGGCGATGCCGTTGATCGCGGCAACGGTCGGCACGTCGAGATCTTCGAACGCGTTGAAGATGCGGTTGGCTTCCAGATTGCCGGCAACCAGTTCGGCCTCGGGCAGCTTGAAGTTGTCGACGAACTCGGTGATGTCGGCGCCGACGATGAACACGTCCTTGCCACTGCTGACGATCACGCCCTTCACCGAGGCGTCGGCCTTTATGGCATCGACGGCCTGGCGCAGCTCGTCCAGGGTCAGGCGATTGAACTTGTTGACGGACTCACCCTTGAGGTCGAACTTCAGTTCGACGATGCCGCTTTCAAGAGCCTTAACCGTGATGGCTTTACCTTCGTAAATCATCAACTGATCTCCACGATATGGAAGCTGAACTGTACACGCCGATCGCTGGTGGAAAAGCAGCGCTTCGCTGCTCTTGCCCAGGCACACCCGTCAGCGCGCTAGTCGGGATTCTGGATGAGCGCTGTGACATACAAACGCTCAATTCATACGCCCGTTTGATTTGGGTATGCACACATTCTCCGAAAAGGTCGGCGTTGTCAAATGCTCACAGGCATGGTGAAAACGCGACTTTCCGGTCATTTTCTAGCGTCTGGGTATAAATCATGATGACAGTGATTGCTGATCATTCATGTCAGCGATTGACCACAAGAAGTAGACCGCAGCATTTTTCGATGCACACCGCTGCAGGTTGGCTACACTGCGACTGGCTTCAAGAATTTCCCGGCCTGCCTGGCCTTTTCTGCTCTGCAGAAACGACAAAGCGGCAACGTGGCATCTGCCCCTGATGGGGTCCTGCCACGTTGCCGCTTTGTCGTTGAAACGATGTCAGGCGAGGGTTTCGAAGGCGTAGGCAATATCCTGCAACACAGATTTGTCACCCCGCTCGCTCCAGTACAGCGCGAGCATGCGCTTGTCGGCTTCGACCTTGTAAACAGTCCCCGGCAGCCGTGAGAAAACATCATTCAGGCGCGGTTCCTCACACACTTCACGCCATTGGTTCCACCACACACCGGGGCTGACCTGCCAGTAGCACCAGCTGTCTTCACGCCCACGCCGGCGCGCCCGGTGGTACTGCGGGCAGGGGCTGGGCGGCTCTTTTTCCAGCCAGTGAGGCCACTGCTGCGGTGCCAGTTGCATGGCCAGCCCCATGCGCCGCGCCTCCAGGCGCAGGCTCATCTGCTCGCCTTGCTTGCGCGACTGGCGCAGCCAGGCAAACGGGCTGAGAATCAGCGCAAGGATTGACACCACCAGCAATACCGTCATATCTGTAGATCCCATAAAGCGTTGCAAATGAGCGGGTTACTCGGTTTCACGCAAGACCCGCCCGAAGCGACCATACTTCTACTATCGCGATTGTCAGGAGTACAGCTCATGCCTTACGAACATCTTCTGGTCGCCGTCGACCTCACCGAAGAGTGCGACCCGGTGATCAAGCGAGCCATGAAGCTCGCCGAGCCCACAGGCGCCAAGGTCTCGCTGGTGCATATCGTCGAACCCATGGCCATGGCATTTGGCGGTGACGTGCCAATGGACCTGTCGCAACTGCAACAGCAACAGTTCGACCAAGCCAAGGAGCGCATGGAACGCCTGTTCAACAAATACCCCGAGATCAACCGCGGTGATTCTCACCTGACCTATGGCCAACCGCGCCAGGAAATCCACCAGCTGGCCAAGGAGCAGAACTGCGACCTGATCGTGGTTGGCAGCCATGGCCGCCATGGCCTGGCGTTGCTGCTGGGTTCAACGGCCAATGACGTGTTGCATGGCGCGCCGTGCGATGTACTGGCGGTGCGGTTGCAGAAGAAAGAATGATCCAGGCTGCCCGGCCTCATCGCCGGCAAGTCGGCTCCCACAGAGATCCTGGGGGAGCCGACTTGCCGGCGATGAGGCCAGGACTGACTTAGCCTTCCAGCTCGGCCCAGCGCTCTACCAAGGCATCCAGCTCGCCCTGCATCTGCTCCAGCTTGGCCAGCACCGCCGAGGTCTCTTCGATCGGCCGCTGATAGAAGCCCGGCGCGTTGACCTCTTCCTGGGCCGCCGCCATACGCTGCTCGACCGCATCGATCTGCCCAGGCAGCATCTCCAGCTCGCGCTGCAGTTTGTAGCTGAGCTTCTTCTTCGAGGCATCCGCTGCGGCTGCGGCTGGCGCCGGCGCCACCTGCTCGTCCTGCTTCTCCACCACCGCACTGTTGAGCTCGGATTTGCCGCCCTTGCTCTCGGTCACGCCCAACAGCTTCGGCGAACCGCCCTGGCGGATCCAGTCCTCGTAGCCGCCAACATATTCACGCACCTTGCCCTCGCCCTCGAACACCAGCGTGCTGGTGACAACGTTGTCGAGGAAGGCCCGGTCGTGGCTGACCATCAGCACGGTGCCCTTGTAATTGCACAGCACCTCTTCAAGCAGCTCGAGGGTTTCGACGTCCAGGTCGTTGGTCGGTTCGTCCAGCACCAGCAGGTTGGCCGGTTTGCTGAACAGCTTGGCCAGCAGCAGGCGCGCACGCTCACCGCCCGACAACGCCTTGACCGGCGTGCGCGCACGCTGGGGGCTGAACAGGAAATCGCCCAGGTAGCTGAGCACGTGACGGTTCTGGCCGTCGATTTCAATGAAATCGCGGCCCTCGGCCAGGTTGTCGATCACGGTTTTTTCCAGATCGAGCTGGTGGCGCATCTGATCGAAATAGGCGACTTCCAGTTTGGTGCCGCGCTCGACCTTGCCCGAGGTAGGCTCCAGGTCACCGAGCATCAGCTTGAGCAGCGTGGTCTTGCCGGTACCGTTGGCGCCCAGCAGGCCGATGCGGTCCTGACGCTGCAGGACCATGGAGAAGTCCTTGACCAGCATCGGCCCTCCAGCGTGGTGGAAGCTGACATTCTCCAGCACCATCACCTGCTTGCCGGATTTCTCGGCGGCCTCGATCTGGATGTTCGCCTTGCCCTGGCGATCCCGCCGCTCGCTGCGCTCGACACGCAAGGCCTTGAGTGCGCGCACGCGGCCTTCGTTACGGGTACGGCGGGCCTTGATGCCCTGGCGAATCCACACTTCTTCCTGGGCAAGACGCTTGTCAAACAGCGCGTTGGCCGTCTCTTCGGCGGCCAGCGCCGCTTCCTTGTGCACCAGGAAACTGGCGTAGTCACCGTTCCAGTCGATCAGCCCGCCGCGATCCAGCTCAAGGATGCGGGTTGCCAGGTTCTGCAGGAAGGAACGGTCGTGGGTAATGAACAGCACCGCCCCGTTGAAACCGCGCAGGGCCTCTTCGAGCCAGGCGATGGCACCGATGTCCAGGTGGTTGGTCGGCTCGTCGAGCAACAGCAGATCGGGTTCTGACACCAGCGCCTGCGCCAGCAGCACGCGGCGGCGCCAGCCACCGGACAGCTCGGCCAGGGTTTTGTCGGCAGGCAGTTGCAGGCGGCTCAAGGTGCTCTCCACCACCTGCTGCAGGCGCCAGCCGTCACGGGCTTCGAGCTCGTGCTGAACATGCATGAGTTTTTCCAGGTCATCGTCGCCCTGGATGTTCTGGCTCAGGTGGTGGAATTGGGCAAGCAGTTCGCCAACGCCATCCAGGCCTGCGGCCACCACGTCGAACACTGTCCGCTCGTCAGCCACTGGCAGTTCTTGCGGCAGTTCGCCGATCTTCAGGCCAGGTGCGCGCCAGATCTCTCCGTCGTCGCCCTTCTGCTCGCCCTTGACCAGGCGCAGCATGCTCGACTTGCCGGTGCCGTTACGGCCGATGATGCACACCCGCTCGCCACGGGCGATCTGCCAGGACACTTTGTCCAGCAGCGGCATCGCGCCGAATGCGAGGGACACATCGCTGAATTTGAGCAGGGTCATGTTCGTCTCCAGAAAGCGGGCGCGCATTCTACCTGAGTTGGCCCGTTCCGGCATTAAGTTGACCGCGCTGCCAGGGCATTGCGACATCCGGTCGAACTTAATGCCTTGATACAAGCACAGCGCTTTCACCCGCTGCCGGCAAACAGCTAAGCTAGAACAATAGCTTCCAACAGTGCTGGCTCCGCCGTCACTTTCCCATGGTTCAACTGCCCGGACGTATCATGCGCAGCCGCCTGTTACAGATTGCTTCCTGCCTGCTGCTTACCGCCGCCACCGCCAGCGCGGCGCAGGCCATCGACCTCTCCCAGCAGCGTCAGTACTACGACGAGGCCAAGCGTGCATTGGCCAAGGGCGACAAGGGCCCGTACCTGCGCTATGCCCAGGCCCTGCGCGACTACCCGCTGACGCCCTACCTGGCCTACGACGAACTGACCGCTCGGCTGAAAAGCGCCAGCAACCAGGAAATCGAAGCGTTCCTGGCCAAACATGGCGACCTTCCCCAGGCCAACTGGATGAAACTGCGCTGGTTGCGCTGGCTGGCCGAACGCGGCGAGTGGAACACCTTCGTCAAATATTATGACCCCAAGCTCAACTTCACCGAACTGGACTGCCTCAACGGCCAGTACCAGCTGAGCCATGGCCTGCGCGCCGAAGGTTATGCCAGCGCCGAAAAGCTGTGGAATGTGGGCAAGTCGCAACCGGCCGCCTGCGACACCCTGTTCGGCATGTGGGCCGCCGAAGGTCAGCTGACCGAGGCCAAGCGCTGGAACCGCGCCAAACTGGCAGCCCAGGCGCGTAACTACTCCCTGGCCAACAGCCTGGTCAAATCGCTGACCACGCTTGGCCCGCAAGGCCGCCTGTTAATCGATGTGGCGCAAAAGCCCGAACTGCTCAACCAGCCGTCGCGCTTCACACCAGTCAACGAGGCCATGTCCGATGTCGTCAGCCTGGGCCTGCGCCGCCTGGCTCGCCAGGACCCACAGCGTGCCATGGCGCTGCTCGACGACTATGCACAGCGCATGCACTTTTCCTCGGACGAAAAAGTCGCGATCGCCCGCGAAATCGGTTTGACACTGGCACGCCGCTACGACCCACGTGCCCTTGACCTGATGACGCGCTACGACCCGCAACTGCGGGACAATACGGTCAGCGAATGGCGTCTGCGCCTGCTGCTGCGCCTGGGCCGCTGGGAAGATGCCTACGAACTGACCAAGCGCCTGCCGCAGGACCTGGCCAGTACCAGCCGCTGGCAATACTGGCAAGCACGCAGCCTGGAACTGGCCCAGCCAAACAACCCGCAAAGCCTTCTGCTGTACAGGAACGTGGCACGCGAACGGGACTTCTATGGCTTTCTCGCCGCCGACCGGGCGCAAACGCCCTACCAGCTCAACAACCGGCCACTGGTGCTGAGCCCGCAACTGGTCAGCAAGGTGCGTAACACTCCTGGAATCCAGCGTGCCCTGGAATTCCATGCCCGCGGCCAGATCGTCGACGGTCGCCGCGAGTGGTATCACGTCAGCCGACACTTCAGCCGCGACGAAATGGTTGCCCAGGCGCGCCTGGCCTATGACCTGCGCTGGTATTTCCCGGCCATTCGCACCATCAGCCTGGCCAAGTACTGGGACGACCTCGATATCCGCTTCCCGATGGCCCACCGCGACACGCTGGTGCGTGAAGCCAAGGTGCGTGGGTTGCATTCAAGCTGGGTGTTCGCAATCACACGCCAGGAGAGTGCCTTCATGGAGGATGCGCGCTCCAGTGTAGGTGCCAGCGGCCTCATGCAGTTGATGCCGGCTACAGCCAAGGAAACCGCGCGCAAGTTCAGCATTCCGCTGGCGTCACCGCGCCAGGTGCTCAACCCGGACACGAACATTCGGCTGGGCGCAGCCTATCTGAGCCAGGTACACGGCCAGTTCAACGGCAATCGGGTGCTGGCGTCGGCGGCGTACAACGCCGGCCCCGGGCGCGTGCGCCAATGGCTCAAAGGTGCCAAGCACCTGAGCTTTGACGTGTGGGTGGAGTCGATTCCGTTCGACGAGACGCGTCAGTATGTACAGAACGTGCTGTCTTACTCGGTGATCTACGGGCAGAAGCTCAATGCACCCCAGCCGCTGGTAGATTGGCACGAGCGGTATTTCGACGACATGTGAAGCAATGCCGCCTCTTCGCGGGCCAGCTCGCGAAGAGGCAGGTACTTGCTACCACTACTCCAGCACTTCGACTTCCATCCCCACCTCAAGCCGACCACGGCCATCCACCGCCAGGTTCTGCCCGAACAGGATGTCACCTTCGCGCTCGCGAAAGGTCTTGAGCGTGGCCAACGGCTCCCGGTCCGGGCTGCGCTCTCCGGTTTCAGGGTCCAGCGTGGTGAAGATGCACCGCACGCTCGGCTTGAGCACGCGAAACTCAAGCCCGCCAATACGAATGCGCTTCCAGCCATCTTCGGCAAACGGCTCTGCACCCTGCACCACCAGGTTCGGTCGAAAACGCAGCATCTCCATGGGCCGGCCAATGCGCCGGTTCAACTCCTGCAGCGACCCCTGGCCAATCAGCAATAACGGGAAACCATCGGGGAAAGCCGCCCTGTCGCTGTTCAAGCCATAGCCGCTGGGCAGGTAGCGCGCCCGATGCTCAGGGCAGTGGACCAGTCGCACTGGCTTGCCGAGCAATTGCGATAGCCAGGCTGCGGCCTCATCGCCGGCATCCGGCACACGCAACGTGTCACGCCAGATGGTCACACCGCACAGGCCGTCATCTGCAGGCGGCACCGCCACCTGTAGAGCTGGCAGGCCCGGGGCCTCCAGCAGCAGCGTACCTGCCGCCCCTTCGCCAGCCTTGAGCTGGCTGAGCTGCGGCCAGGCGCGCTGGGTGAGAAAGCGTCCGTTGTCTTGCTCGACCACCAGCCAGCGCCGGTCACCCGACAAACCCAGATTATCGACCAGTGAAGACTGCAGACATTGCGCCTGCCCCGACTTCACCGGATACCGATACAGCTCGCTCAGAAACATCCCTGCCTGCCTCGTGCCATGCCAAATGCCAGATTATACCCGGCAGCCGCAAGGATCACGCAGTGGTCGAATCCAGTAGCAAACGCTGCTTGACCACTTCGACCAAACGATCAGGCTGGAACTTGGAAAGGAAATTGTCGCAGCCGACTTTCTTGACCATGGATTCGTTGAAGCTGCCTGACAGCGAGGTGTGCAACACCACGTACAGCTTGCGCAGGCGCGCATCACTGCGGATTTCGGTGGTCAGCCGATAACCGTCCATTTCAGGCATTTCCGCGTCAGTGAACACCATCAGCAGTTTTTCGCACACATCTTCGCCTGCATCGGCCCAGCCCTTGAGCATGCGCAAGGCCTTCAGGCCGTCGCTGGCAACATGCAGTTTCATCCCCAGTTGCGAAAGGGTGTCACGCAGCTGCGCCAGCGCCACGCTGGAATCATCCACCAGTAGCACTTCGCGGCCACGGGCGCGAGCCAATATCGGGTCAGCGAGCTTGTCGTTGGAGACCTTCGCGTTGTAAGGCACGATCTCGGCCAGCACCTTCTCGACGTCAATGACCTCCACCAGCTTTTCGTCCACCTTGGTGATCGCCGTCAGGTAATGCTGACGGCCGGCACTGGAAGGCGGCGGCATGATGGCCTCCCAGTTCATATTGACGATGCGATCGACCCCACCCACCAGGAACGCCTGCACCGAGCGGTTGTACTCGGTGACGATGATGGTGCTGTCTGGCCCCGGCTGCAGCGGGCGCATGCCGATTGCCTGGGACAGGTCGATGACCGGCAAGGTCTGCCCACGCAGGTTGACCACGCCACAGACAAACGCGTGGCGCTGCGGCATCAAGGTCAACTTGGGCAATTGCAGCACTTCCTGCACCTTGAACACGTTGATGGCGAACAACTGGCGCCCGGCCAGGCGGAACATCAGGATTTCCAGGCGGTTCTCACCCACCAGTTGCGTTCGTTGGTCTACCGTGTCGAGAATGCCAGCCATTGGAAAACCCCCAGGCTCAAGTCGGAATAATGTGAGTTCATCCACCCTATATCGGCGGCTGCGTACGCAGCTTGACCCTTGAGCGAAAATGCTTCGCGGGCCAATTGATATCACATTAACATCATGCTTTACTGCAGCCAGTCAGCCTTGGGCCCGTTGCCTGGAGCAGCTGTCGCCCCCTAGAGCAATATCAGGGAAACCCTTAGCGTCAACCGGGTGCAACCTGATGTTCGCGCTATCCTTTAGCCATTAATGTGACGCCATTCTCACTGCATGAATGGAGTCAGGCTTTTGCTAGCGAACGACACGGCTTGGCCATCACCCGCTCCCGCGCTGCGGCCCGGGACCTCATGATGGACAGTTCAGCTTTCGACAGCAGCGCCCTGCAGGACTTTCTGCTGGATGCACAAGTGTTGCTGACTCAGTCCCAGGAGTGCCTTCAGCACCTGGAACTGATCGCCAATGACCCCGACGCCTGCCATTGCCTCATCAACACCCTCGATACTCTTGCCCGGCGCGCCAGCGGCCTGGGGCTGCTTGAAGTCGCCCAATACGCCTCTGCCTTGCAGCAACTGCTCGCTCCAGCCTGCAGGCAGTTGCACCTGCACAATCATGCTTTGCCTGCATTGGCGGCCTGCCTGACCCTGCTGGCTTGGCAACTGGAGCTTGTCGATGCGCACACCGGGCGGCTCGCCCTTGATGCCAGCGAACAAACCAACTTGCTTGCCGAACTGGCAAACGCACTGGGCCAGCCATTGCCGCAAACGTGTGCGCCTTGACAGGAAACCCGTAGCGAATGTGCTGGCACGCACCAGGCCGGCCCCATGGCCAGTCGCCCAACTTGCGCAGATAAACGCACTAGCAGTCATTGACGGTTTGCAACTAAGGCGACGGTGCTTTACCGAATCAGGATCCAACTTGTGAAGGGCTGAAAGTTGCCACACCCTGTTCTACCGGGATTCGCGCAAGTTGAACCGAGCAGGCCAATCGATGGTGGCTATTTGCTGCTCGAATCAGGCATCGCTCCCCCCTGATCGCCCCGCAAACCTTGAGGTTTCAAAGCATTCCCCGCTCGCGACCAAACCGGCCTGAAGTGATACCATGCGCACTAACAAATACCGGTCACCCGTATATGGATCGCCTCAACGCGCACTTGGCAAATATTGAAAGCACCACGCCAAAGCCTGCGGCAAGACATGCGCAAGGCCTCCATCAGCAAGGTTACAGTGGCTTCCCCTCTATGCTCCCACGCTTGAAGAATGCTCTGCGTTGCCGCTCCCTCGCCACTGTGCTGCGCTGGGCGACTGCATTGCTGTGCGTGGCGTCGCTGTTTGCCAACCTGCTGCTGTTCACCGGCGGCCATGCCATACCGGCCAGCCTGATGCTGTTGCAGCTGATAGCAATGTTCGGGGTCGGCTGGCACCTGAGCCAGGGTGCCAGGTCTATCAGCTTGCGCCCGGCAGAACTGGCCGATCGCATGCTCAAAGTCCAGGAAAGCGAACGCCAGCACCTTAGCCGCGAACTGCATGACGACATCGGCCAACTGCTGACCGCTGCCAAATTGCAGCTGGAGTGGTTGCAGCGGCGGCTGCCAAGCGATTTGCAGACGCAATGCGGCGCCCTGCACAGCACACTCGATGACACCCTGAGCAAGGTGCGTGACGTCTCTGCCATCCTCAATCCCCGGCAGTTGGTCAGCCTTGGCCTGGAAGCCAGCCTGCGTGCCCATCTGGTGCGCACGCTAGGCAGCACCGACATGCATTGGAGCCTGGAATGCCATCAAAGGCTGGGTGGCATTTGCGAGGAGGTGACCATGGCTGCTTTTCGCATCGCGCAAGAGGCGGTCACCAACATATTGCGCCATGCCAAGGCGCGCAACCTGACCATCCGCCTGCAGCGCAGCCCCACCGGCCTGAGCTTGTCGATAGAGGACGATGGCCAAGGCTTCATCCCCGCCGCCAATCCGGCTGAGGCAGGCCAGCGCGGCATGGCTGGCATGCAGGAGCGTGCCACAGCGCTCCAGGGCACACTGAAAATTACCAGCCAGCTTGGCCTCGGCACCCGGATCGAGGTCTTGTTCCCATGGCCACCACGCACCCATGAACGCGCCAGGACACCTGCTATCCGATGACCTGTAGACTGCTGCTGGTCGATGACCATTCGCTGATTCGAGCCGGGGTCCGTGCCCTGGTGTCTGACATACCCGGCTACACCGTGGTCGGCGAAGCCGACGATGGCGGCCAACTGCTCGAGCAAGCCCAGCAACTGGCGCCCGACATCGTGCTGCTCGACATTTCCATGCGCTCGACCAGCGGCCTTGATGCCCTCACCCTGCTGCGCGCCTCTGGCAGCACCTGCAAAGTACTGATCCTGTCCATGCACACCGACCCGGACCTGATCATGCGCGCCCTGGAAAGCGGCGCCCACGGCTACCTGCTCAAAGACGCCACCGCAAAGGAGCTGGAGCAGGCACTGGCCGCACTACGCAGTGGCGAGCGCTACCTCAGCCCGGCCATCGCCCACACGGTGATCAACCAGGCGCTGATGCGTGCGCAGCAGGGCAAGCAGCCAAACATCGACCGCCATAACCTCACTGCACGGCAACTGGAAATCCTGCGCCTGATCGTACGGGGCAAATCCACTCGCGAAATCGCTGCCGGGCTTGCCCTTTCGATCAAAACGGTGGAAACCCATCGCTCGCAGATCATGAAACGCCTGCAGATCTACGATGTCGCCGGGCTGGTACTGTTTGCCGTGCGCGAGAAAATCATCAGCCTGGATGACTGAGCAGCGGCGAGTTTGGCGGCAGATGCAGGCGCAGCGCCGCAGGCAGGGCCTCGAAGCGCAGGCTGTCAGCCTGTAACGGCTCACCATCGAGGTTGATGTCCAGGCCTTGGGAGCTCTTGATCTCTACCCAGGGCAAGCGCGCACGAACGAACAGCCCTTCGCCGGCCAGCAGCTCACGCAACGCCCCCACCACTTCTTGCGGTGCCGGCAGGATAGCGATGTCGAGCAGGCCGTCATCCACCAGGGCATCGGCGCACAATACCTGACCGCCACCTGCCTGGCGGCCATTGCCGATGCCCAGCGCCAGCAAGTCACCCTGCCAGTGGAAGTCCGGGCCTTTCAGCTCCACCGACGCGGCCTGCAACTCACTGAAGCGCGACAGCCCGGTGAACAGGTAGGCCGCTGCGCCCAGCACTTTTTTGAGGTCCTCGGAGGTGTTTGCCGTGACCTGACTGCCAAACCCGCCCGTGGCCATGTTCAGAAACATCTGGTCGCCAACCTTGCCCAAGTCGATTGGCCGTGCCGGCATATCCAGCAGCGCCAGCGCCTCAGCCGGCTGCAATGACACACCAGCGGCTTTGGCGAAATCATTGGCGGTACCCAAAGGCAGCAATGCCAGGCTGGCCTGAGTATTTGCCTGCCCCATGGCTTCGGCCACATCGCGCAAAGTACCGTCGCCGCCTCCTGCGACCACATGGGTGTAGCCAGCCGCCAGCGCCTCGGCAACCAGCCGCTGGGCATCACCTGCTTCCCAGGTCACCCGCACATCCAGCGTCCAGCCCCGCTCACGCTGGGCGAGGACGGCCTTGCGCACATCTTCGTTCATCGCCTGCTTGCCGTGCAGGATCACCATTGCCTTACCCATCACGCTTCTCCCAAGGGACCGCTCATTGCAGATCTCGACCACAGGCGCAGGCAGATTGCTGCATGCACCGGCTGATCATGCGCCAACGCCAGACACCCATGTGAACAAAAACCGGTCAGGCCCACATCAACAGGATTGAAAGCTTCAGCCATCAGGCGCATGATCGACAAATATTTGGCCAAAACCGATAAGGCACAATAAAAAGTCGGTTTTTTGACTTTTTGCCGCCAGAGCCTTGGCAGTTCGCAAGCTGCCCATTAGCGCTACGTGCAGCGCCCGAGTCGAGACTGTGAAATGAGCGTTCTCATCCCCTGCATGATCGACACAAGCAAGTACCTGGGCGAAGACGATAGCGTGGGCTTTACTCAAATGTATGGACGCGTCCCGGTTGCAGCCATCGGCTGACTGCCCACGGGCGCGTTTTTTGTCTGCAGCCTTTAGCGAGGATTGTGGTTCATGCGCATACTCTGGACGCTGCCCTACCTACCCTGGCCAACCACCAGCGGCAGCAAGACCCGGCAATACCACCTGCTGCGTGCCCTTGCGCAGCACGGGCACCGGATCACCTTGCTGGTGCAGTCGAAAGTCCCGCTGAACGATGCCACCCGCGAAGCGCTGGAGCCACTGGTCGAACGGCTGATCGTGCTACCCCGCCGGGCGCTGCACAGCCCGCTCAACCTGCTGGCCTCACCGATCATCGACTACCCCATGCGGGCAATCATCAATGGCTTGGCGCCCTGCCTGCGCCACCGCTTCGAGCAGTTGCTGGACGAGCCCTGGGATGTCATCCAGATCGAGCACAGCTACGGCTTCCAACCCTTCGAAAAAGCCCTGCAGGCCCGCGGCCTGCCCTACATGCTCAGCGAACACACACTCGAATCGGTGATGGGCGGCGCCTGCCATGATCGCCTGCCACTTTGGCTGCGCCCGCTCAATGCGTTCGACCGTTGGCGCTATCGTCGCTGGGAGCAACGCGTACTCTGCCAGCCCACCGAAGTGGTTGCGGTGAGCACCCATGACGCCGAACTGATAAGCCAGATCAGCGGGCGCCCAGTGAACGTAGTGGTCAACGGTGTGGATTGTGAGTATTACCAACAGGTATGTCCCGCACTGCACAGTCAGCGACTGCTGTTCGTCGGCAACTTCGAATACGGTGCGAACCTTGAGGCCATCGAATGGGCGCTGGAAGAAATCCTGCCGCAGGTGTGGATGAGCAACCCTGCGGTGCGCCTGGCCATAGCCGGGCATGCCATGCCGGCCTCATGGAAGCTGCACTGGAACGATCCCCGCATCGAATGGCTGGGTTATCGCCCTGACCTTCGCGAACTGCAGCGGCGCTCGGCGCTGTTCTTCGCCCCTCTGCGATACGCCGGCGGCTCCAAAGTCAAGATCCTCGAAGCCATGGCTGCCGGGCTGCCGGTGATCACCACCAGCAAGGGCGTTTCAGGCCTTGCCGTGAACAACGGCGAGCATTACCTGGGCAGCGATGACGGTGACCAGTTGGCACTGCTGATTACCCAACTGCTCAACCAACCCTGGCGCATGTGCCAACTGAGCGAGGCCGGCCGCCAGTTTGCCCGGCATCGTCATGACTGGAGCGTGGCGGCGCAGCAACTGGAGAACGTGCACATGCGCCTGACCCAGTCAGCGCCTGCCACCGCCCCGCAACCTACAGACCCGTGGCTAGGGCGATCAACCAAGTAGTTCGCTCAACGGTATGAACGGTACGCTGTCACCCTGCTGCGGCGTGCTGCCTTCGCGCACCTCCACCAAGCCCTCAGCCCAGGCGGCGCTGCGCAACACGCCTGAGCTCTGGTTCTTGTAGATGCGCACCCGGCCGTTGTCGATCCGCGCCCGCAGGTATTCGCGACGGGTTCCGGCCTTGGGCCAATCGAAACCCGCAGGTACGTCGAAACGTAGCGGAGTGACTTCGGCAACCCCTTGGCGGCGCAGCAAGTAAGGGCGCGTGAGCAGGCCGAAGGTCACCAGCGTCGACGCAGGGTTGCCTGGCAGACCGATCACCGGCACACCTTGATAATGCCCGAATGTCAGCGGCTTGCCTGGCTTGATCGCCAGCTTCCACAAGGCCAGCTCGCCCGCCTCACGCAGCGCCGCGCCCAGGTAATCGGCCTCGCCCACGGAAACTCCCCCGGTGGACAGGATCAGGTCGACATCACCCAGGCTGGCCAGGCACTGGCGAGTCCGCACCAGGTCATCAGGCAGGATGCCCATGTCGCGCACTTCACAGCCCAGGCGTTGCAACCAACTGACCAGCAGGCGGCGGTTGCTGTTGTAGATCTGCCCTGGGCCCAGTGGCAAACCTGGCTCGACCAGCTCGTCGCCGGTGGACAACACTGCCACCCGTACCCGACGCACCACCTGCAGTTGAGCATGCCCCAAGGTTGCGGCCAACCCCAGTTCGATCGGGCCCAGGCGCGTTCCTGCGACCATCACCTGTTCGCCCTGGCGTGTTTCCTGGCCTTGGGGACGGACATTCTGCTCAGGCTTGATCGGTTCGAGGAAACGCACCCGGCCATCCTCCAGCACCTCGGTGTTTTCCTGCATCTCGACGCAGTCGGCACCGGCCGGCAGCGGGGCGCCGGTGAAGATCCGCGCGCACGTGCCGGGCTGCAACGGCTCGGGCGCGTGCCCGGCAAAAATGCGCTGGCTGACGGGCAACGGCTGGCCTTGGCAATCGGCCAGGCGCAGTGCGTAGCCATCCATGGCACTGTTGGGCCAGGGCGGCAGGTCGAGCGAGGCAACCAGGTCGGTCGCCAGCACCCGGCCTTCGGCCTCGGCCAGCGGGACGGTTTCGGTGTCCTTGATCGGCGCGGCCTCGGCCAAGGCCAGCAGGCGCTCCAGCGCTTCTTCCACCGGCATCAATGGCCGGGCCTGCGGCGCCTCAGCCACGGCTTTCACAAGCCGCTGCCTGCTTCAGGTGCGCAACGAAATTGCACGGGCGATGGCGGGCATCGAGCTGCTCGGCAAGGATACCGTCCCAGCCAGTGCGCACAGCATTGGTCGAGCCCGGCAGGCAGCACACCAGCGTGCCGTTGGCCAGGCCGGCCAAGGCGCGCGACTGAACGGTCGACGTGCCGATGTCGGCAACGGAGATCTGCCGGAACAGCTCGCCGAAGCCTTCCACTTGCTTGTCCAGCAGGCAGGCCACGGCCTCAGGCGTACTGTCGCGCCCCGTGAAGCCGGTGCCACCGGTAATCAACACGACCTGCACGCGGTCATCGGCGATCCAGGTGGCAACCTGGGCGCGGATCTTGTAGAGGTCGTCCTTGAGCAGCTTACGCTCAGCCAGCTGGTGGCCCGCCGCAGTCAGGCGGTCGACGAACATCTGCCCGGAGGTGTCGGTTTCAAAGGTACGGGTGTCGCTGACCGTCAGCACGGCAATATTCAGGGCCACGAAGGGGGTATCTGCCTTGGCTTTCATGAGTGTTCATCGCAGGGGAAAGGGATGGCCGCATTTATATCACAGGCTGCCCTGCGGCAACCTTGACAGACCCAGGTCAATACTCAGCGATTGGCGCTATGCTGCACTCTAGAAGGAACTTGCGCAGACGCCTTGCGTCTTAACGTCATCTAGCACCATCGCACTGGAGAAACACGATGATTAAACGGACCCTTCCCGCCTTTCTGCTCGCCCTGGGCCTGGGCGCCCTCGCTGGCTGCGCCTCGCCAACCGTGATCACCCTGAACGACGGTCGTGAGATCCAGGCTGTGGACACTCCGTCCTTTGACGAGGACTCTGGCTTCTACGAGTTCGAGCAACTTGATGGCAAGCGTACGCGCCTGAACAAAGACCAGGTTCGTACCGTCAAGGAGCTCTGACCGAGCGCCCTGTTTTGAGCCTAAGCCCTTTTAACAACAAGGGCTTGCGTTCGAAAAAACCATGCAGTAGGATTTCGTTCATCGGAGTGTAGCGCAGCCAGGTAGCGCGTCTCGTTCGGGACGAGAAGGCCGCAGGTTCGAATCCTGTCTCTCCGACCAAATCCTTCAAAAAGCCCGCCATTGTGCGGGCTTTTTGTCATGCGCGATAAGCACTACGCGGTAAGCCGCGAAGTGACCTCACCCAACTGCCCCGACAGCCCATGCAGGCGCTGGCCTGCCTGCTCGGTGTGCTGCACTGCCTCCTGGTTGGCTGTGGCGATGCGGGTAATCTCGACCAGGTTGCGCGAGATGTCCTCGGCCACGCTGGTCTGCTCTTCAGCGGCCGTGGCGATCTGCCGGTTCATGTCACGGATGGCCTCAACCGCCGTGGTGATGCGCTGCAGCATCTGCCCAGCCTGCTGCACCTGCTCGGCCCCCTCCTCGCTGCGCTGCTGCCCGCTTTCGATGGCCTTGACCGCGTCCACGGCACCAGACTGTACCGCCTCGATGATCTGATGGATTTCGGCGATCGACGCCGCCGTGCGCTGAGCCAGGCTGCGCACCTCGTCGGCGACCACCGCAAAGCCGCGCCCGGCCTCACCCGCACGGGCTGCTTCAATGGCCGCATTGAGCGCCAGCAGGTTGGTCTGCTCGGCGATACCACGGATCACTTCCAGCACCTTGCCGATGCGCGAACTGTCAGTTTCAAGATCGCGGATTACCGCCGCAGTACCTGCGATCTCCCGGTTGACCACGCCAATGATGTCGATGGTCTGCTGCATTACCCGCTCGCCAGCCTGGGCACTGTGGTCGGCTTCATCGGCCGCGCGCGCGGCTTCGGCGGCGTGACGGGCAACCTCTTGGGCAGTGGCGGACATCTCGTGCATCGCCGTGGCCACCTGATCGGTGCGCTGGAACTGGTCATGGGTACCGCGCGCCATGTCACCGGCGATGCTGCGCAGCTGGCCACTGGCGCCTTCCAGCTCTTGGGCATTGTCCTTGAGCCGGCCAACGGTTTCGGCAAGGAAATCACGCAAGGTATTGGCCGCCCGCGCAAGGCGGCCCAGTTCATCCTCGCGACGGCTGTCGACCCGAGCGCCAAAGCGGCCCTGGCTCAATTGCGCTACGTACTCGATCAACTGGCTGATCGGCTCGATCAGGCTACGGTTGACCCGCCACAGGCTGAGCAAACCGACCAGCAGTGCCGACCCGAGCATCACCAGCATACCCAGCCATACCGTGCGCTCGGCCCTGGCATTGATGCTGGCGGCGCGTTCACGGGCGTCGGCGCGCAACTGCTCGACCAACGCGCTCATCTGCTCGCTGGCAGCACGGTCGACACCTTTGACCGCCAGATCGCCGGCAACCGGGTCACCACCTGCGGCCAGAAACGCCTGGCGCCCCTGCGCGTAGGCCACACCCAATTGCCGATGGCTGTCACGCAGTTGCTGCAAAGGCTCCTTGAGCTTCTGATCACTGCTGTCGATCAGTTGCCCAAGCAACTGCTGAACCTGCTGCTCCCGGGCCTGGAACTGCTGCCAGTACTTCTCCAGTTCGGCCGGCTGGCGGCCGCGCAGCAGCACGTTCTTCCACTCCTGCACCTGGATCTTGAACTGCAGGTTGGCTTCGTCGATCGATTGCGAGGCCTGCAGTGGTCCATCGACCAGCGTGGCATAACTGCGCACGCTGGAGGACAGAAACTGGAAGCACACCAAGGCAATCAGCAGCATCGCCGCCAGGCTGCCGCCGAGCAGGGTAAGAATTTGTACTCTGAGGGATTTACGCAACATCGCAGATCTCGGGAACAAGGAATGAGGAAACAACGCGCCGCTGGCAGCGCCGCCACAGACATCCATGTCCTCGTTCGCAGGCCAAAAAAAAGCTGCCATCAATCGATAGCAGCCAGGTCGAGCACTTACGCAACAGTTGAAGGGATAGTCTCAAGCAATTGCTACAAAAATGTTACAAGCCTTCGATGCGTCAACCTGCGTTGAACTGCAGCGAGGCCAGCCTGGCGTACAGCGGGCTCTTTTCGATCAGTTCACGGTGGGTGCCCACCGCCACCAGGCGCCCCTTGTCGATGACCGCGATGCGGTCGGCATGCTGCACCGTGGCCAGGCGATGGGCGATGACCAGCGTAGTGCGGCCCGCCATCAGGCTCGGCAGCGCCTGCTGGATCAAGTGCTCGCTCTGCGCATCGAGGGCGCTGGTGGCTTCGTCGAGCAGCAGGATCGGCGCATCCACCAGCAACGCCCGCGCAATCGCCAGACGTTGCCGCTGCCCGCCCGACAGGCCAATACCACCCTCGCCCAGCGGTGTCTGGTAACCCTGCGGCAGTTGCCGGATGAACTCATCGGCATGTGCGCCACGCGCCGCCGCTTCGACCTCGGCCAGGCTCGCCTGCGGGCGCCCATAGCGGATATTGGCCTCGACCGTACCGCGAAACAGTGAGGGGTTCTGCGCTACCAGGGCGAACTGGCGGCGTAGTTCGCCCAACGCCAGGCTGGTGATTGGCTGGTTATCCAGAAGGATGCCCCCCTGCTGGGGGTCGTAGAAGCGCAGCAGCAAGTCGAACAATGTCGATTTGCCCGCGCCGGATGGCCCCACCAGCGCCACGGTCTGGCCTGGTTCGATGACCAGGTTCAGGTTGTCGATGGCGGCAACCGATGGCCTGGAAGGGTAAGCAAATACCAGGTTCTTCAGCTCGATACGCCCAACAGCGCGCTGGCGATGCAGCGCAAACGGCTGCTCGGTCTCTAGAATGCTGCTACGCGCCGCCAGCAGTTCGGCGATACGCTCGGCCGCGCCGGCGGCGCGCTGTAGTTCGCCGATGACTTCGCTCAAAGTACCGAAGGCACTACCGACGATCAGGCTGTAGAACACGAAGGCTGCCAGTTCGCCTGCGGAGATGCGCCCGGCGATCACATCCATGCCGCCGACCCACAACATCACCCCCACCGCGCCCAGCACCAGCACGATGACCAGAGTGATCAACCAGGCCCGCTGCGCGATACGCTGGCGCGCCACGGCGAAGGCCGCCTCTACCGTTCCAGCGAACAGCTGGCGGTCTAATGCCTGGTGGTTGTAGGCTTGCACGGTCTTGATCTGCCCCAGCGTCTCGGCCACATAGCTGCCCACATCCGCCACCCGGTCCTGGCTCTGCCGCGACAGGCTGCGCACGCGCCGGCCAAACAGCAGGATCGGCGCCAGTACCAAAGGCAGGGCCACCACGACGATACTGGTGAGTTTGGGGTTGGTGATGAAAAGCAGCACGACACCGCCGATCACCATCAGGGCGTTGCGCAGGAACATCGACAGTGATGAGCCGATGACCGCCTGCAGCAATGTGGTATCGGCGGTCAGCCGGGACTGGATTTCCGAGCTGCGGTTGTCTTCGAAAAAGCCAGGGTGCAGCCCTATCAGGTGATCGAACACAGCGCGGCGAATATCGGCCACGCACCGCTCACCGATCCAGGAAACCAGATAGAAGCGGCTGAATGTGCCTACCGCCAACGCCAGCACCAACAGCAGGAACAGGCCGATGGTCTGATTGAGCTGGTGCGCCGAACGGGTCATGAACCCCTGGTCCACCAACAGGCGAATGCCTTGCCCCATGGACAGTGTAATGCCGGCGGTCACTACCAGAGCCAGCAACGCCAACAGCGCTTGGCGACGGTATGGGCGCATGAATTGCCAGCAGAGAAACAAGGCGCGACGCTGACGTGAAGAAACCGGTTCGGGCATGGCGATGGACCACAATGACAGTGAAACAGCAGCCTACCATTCATCCCGCCTGGCAGTGGCTATAGCCCATCGTTCTAAAACGCCTCTGGAGGTTTGCCGCACTTTCTGGTGGACTGTAGCTGTCGTGACCTCCAAGAGCCGCTGTCACAGGCCAGTCACGGCACAGGTTTACCTTGATATTGGACCTGATGAGGAGACTGTAGATGAGCTTGCAGCATGGCAGCGACACCCAGAAGCCCCAGAGCACCCCACAACCGAAGGTCTGCGGATCGATCATCGATGCCCAGGGCCGTGAAGTACCGATCACCGAGCAAATGATCCAGCAGGCCTGCAAGGACCTCGAGGACAGCCGGGTGAAGAAGGTGCGCAAGGGCTGAGTGAAGAATTGCTTGAAACCCGGCGCTGGCGCCGGGTTTTTATTTGCCCGGAATGTTCTGCCTGCTCGTCAAACGACCACTGCACCCAAGGCATTGACCATCTGCACCAACTGCGGAGCCTCGCCCCGCAACCGCACCGCTAACCCTTCGATTTCACGGCGTGGCGGATACTGTTTGCGCAACAGGTCGAACGCCGCGCGCTGCTCGGCCGCATCGTCGCTCAGGCTGCGACGGAAATCGGCATCGTCGCGGCGCGGGTCGTACACCGCCCGGCACAACGTCGCCAAGGCCCAGCCAAGGTCAGCTTCGCCATCGAACTCGATCTGCGCCAGTGGCGGTTTGGGCAGAAGATCCTGCAACTGCACGCGCTCGGCCTCACCCAGGAAGCGGCACAACGCCTGGTAGATCTGCGCCGTGCCGCGCTGGCGGCCATCCAGGCTGTAGCCGGCGATGTGCGGCGTAGCCAGGGTGCAGAGGTCGGCCAGTTGCAGGTCGACCTGCGGCTCGCCCTCCCATACATCGAGCACAGCGTGCACGTCTTCACGGTCCAACAGCAACTCACGCAGGGCGACGTTATCCACTACCGGCCCACGGCTGGCGTTGATCAGCCATGCGCCAGGGCGCAGCTGTGCGAGCTGCGCTTGGCCCAGCAGGTGCCAGGTCGGGTGCTCGCCGCCACGCTGCAATGGGGTATGCAGGCTGATCACATCGCATTGTTCGAGCACAGTTTGCAGGCTGACGAAATCGCCCCCCTCAGCCGCCTGGCGCAACGGGTCGCAGACCAGCACCTTCCAGCCCATGCCGTGCAACACGCGCACCAGCCGGCCACCGACCTCCCCTGCACCCACCACGCCGTAGGTGCGCTGGGGCAGCGCTGCACCGTCCAGGTCGGCGAGGGTCAGCAGGCTGCCCAGCACGTAGTCGACCACACCGCGGGCGTTGCAGCCCGGCGCGCTGCTCCAGTGGATGCCGGCTTCGGCAAAGTAATCCAGGTCCAGGTGATCGGTGCCGATGGTGCAGGTGCCGACAAAGCGCACCTTGCTGCCTTCGAGCAATTGCCGGTCGACCTTGGTCACCGAGCGCACCAGCAGCACATCGGCCTCTTTGACGCTGGCGGCGTCCATGCTCCTGCCAGGGTAACGGCGGATCTCGCCGAAACCTTCGAAGAAGGCATCGAGCAGCGGGATATTCTCGTCGGCAACTATCAGCATGGCGCTCTCCTGTCTGGGGAACGCAGTGTAGGTGCTATGCCCGGCACGATCCAGCGTGGATCAGTCGGCTTTCTTGCGAATCCAGTACAGGTAGGTACCGGCCTCTTCCTGCTGCTGCAGCAGTTCGTGGCCGAGGAAGTTGCAGAACTTGGGAATGTCGCGCCGGGTCGAGGGATCCGTAGCGATGACCTTGAGCAGGCCGCCGGCGGCCAGATTGCGCACGTGGGTGTGCAGCATCATCACCGGTTCTGGGCAGTTCAGGCCGGTGGCATCAAGAATGGCGTCGGGGGTGAAATCAGTCATGGGGTGCTCCGCAAATGATCGCTATTGTGGCGCATAGCGTGGCGCGGACCAATAGTCACCTGCACGCCCTGCGCCGCAAGCACAGCTTGCTTTGCCTTTGCTTTTGCTTCTAAGTGCGCGGTATGCCAGGCACCGCCGATTGCGACTTCAGGAGGCCGAGCGCAGGTCTTGCGAAGGGAGGTGACGGGCATGGATGCCCGTCAAGCGCTTCGGCCCATGGATGGGCCGTGAGCGCGGTCCTCCCGGGAGCAAGGCCGGAGCGAGGGAACCCCGAAGCGTAGCGTAGGGGCCGGATGATAGGAGCCAGCCTTTTTTGGTTACTTTTTGGGGCGTTTGCCAAAAAGTGACCCGCCGTAAGGGCGGAAAGGTGGGTGAGCGTCGCTACAGCAAATGGATATGCCCGGATGAATGAACCCCCCCGCATGAGCTTTGGCTTCTGGCTTCTGGCTTCTGGCTTCTGGCTTCTGGCTTCTGGCTTTCAGCTAGCGTGAATATCCATTTGCCGTGGCGGCGCTCACTCACCTTTCCGCCCTTACGGCGGGTCCCTTTTTGTCTTGGCAAAAAGGAACCAAAAACCGCCCGCTCCCATCATCCGGCCCCTACGCTACGCTCCGGGGTTCCCTCGCTCCGGCCTTGCTCCCGGGAGGACCGCGCTGACGGCCCATCCATGGGCCGCAGCGCTTGACGGGCATCCATGCCCGTCACCTCCCTTCGCAAGACCTGCGCTCGGCCTCCTGAAGTCGCAATCTGCGGCGTCTGAACTATCGCGCGCTTAAAAGCAAGGCAACGGCAACGGCAACGGCAACGGCAACGGCTTACTTTCGTGGTTTCAGGTCCAGCCTGCGCAGATGGCACGTCACTTCCTCGCGGTCGTGATACAGCTGCTTGCAGGCAATCGACACCTTGACCTTGCGCGCCTTGAAGGTCGCCTCCATGCGGTCCAGCAAGCGACGCACCTCGGCATATCGCTGCTTCATCGGCAACTTAAGGTTGACCACCGCCTCCCGGCACAAGCCCTCCCCCAACCAAGTCTCGATCAACGAAGTGGTGCGCGCCGGCTTCTCGACGATATCGCAGACCATCCAGTCCACCGGTTGCTTGGGCTGCCAAGTGAAGCCGTCGGCCATCAGGTGCTGAACCAGCCCGGTGTCCATCAAACTCTCTGCCATCGGCCCATTGTCGATAGCAGTGACCAGCATGCCACGGCGCACCAGTTGGTACGTCCACCCCCCCGGTGAAGCCCCGAGGTCCACCCCGGTCATGTCATCGCCCAGCCGCTGCTCCCACTGCTCCCGTGGAATGAACTGGTGCCAGGCCTCTTCAAGCTTCAAGGTCGAGCGGCTCGGCGCTTCACGCGGGAATTTCAAGCGAGGAATTCCCATCGGCCACAGCGCACTGTTGTTCGCCTCGGCAACGCCAACGAATACCCGACGACCACTGATGAAGGTCAGCAACAGGCGAGGCAGGCTGGCGTTATCGACCAAGCGGCCGGCTTTTTCCAAAGCCTTGCGCAGCGGCACCTCGAACTTGCGACAGAACGTCGACAGCTCCTTGCCGTCGTTGCTGTCCAGCACCTCCAGCCACAGGCTGCCAAACACCGGCAGTGTTGCCAGATGCTCGAGCAACACGCTGATCCGATCGGTCTCAGGCAGTTCGATGTAGCCGCCACGCGCCCACTGGCGCGGGAAGATCAGTTGGGCAAAGCGCAGCTGCGCCATCAACCGTTCGGCACCTTCGGCTTCGGCGCAGACAAACTCGGCGCAGGCGCTCTGCGGCTTGCCTTTGGCATAACCGGCAACCCCCAGGCGGGCAGCGTGTTCGCTGATCTCGGCGCAGACCTCGCCCTCGAACCCGGGCCGGCAATGCATGAACAGGGTATTCATCTCTCACTCCACTACGGCTGGCGCACCACAGGCGCCGGCAGGGCGGCGATGATAAAGGAAGATCGGAACCTGCGACATGCCCCGCCGGTCCAGAATAGGGTCAGGGCAGACAAACCGGTCTAACCTGACTCTTCAGCCAGGTCCGTACCGTGCGGGCCGAAACAGAGCGGTGACACCGGCATCATCCAGCCAATGCCGGGCACCGGTGCATAAGGAGTTGGCAATGCCCTCGCTCGATAGCCTGAAAACCCTCAAAACCCTCAAGGTGGCCGACCAGACCTACCATTACTTCAGCCTCACCGAGGCTGCACGACAACTAGGCGACCTGCAGCGCCTGCCCATGTCGCTCAAGGTACTGCTGGAAAACCTGCTGCGCTGGGAAGATGGCGAGACGGTCAGCAGCGACGACCTGCGCGCCCTCGCCGACTGGCTGCAAGACCGTCGTTCCGATCGCGAGATCCAATACCGCCCGGCGCGGGTATTGATGCAGGATTTCACCGGCGTACCGGCTGTAGTCGACCTGGCGGCCATGCGCGCTGCCATGGCCAAGGCCGGGGGCGACCCCCAGCGGATCAACCCGCTGTCGCCCGTGGACCTGGTGATCGACCACTCGGTGATGGTCGACCGCTACGCCACCCCCCAGGCGTTCGGTGAAAACGTCGACATCGAAATGCAGCGTAATGGCGAACGATATGCCTTCCTGCGCTGGGGCCAGAGCGCGTTCGACAACTTCCGCGTAGTGCCACCGGGCACCGGCATCTGCCACCAGGTCAACCTGGAGTACCTGGGCCGCACGGTATGGACCCGTGAGGCCGATGGGCGCACCTATGCGTTCCCCGACACCTTGGTCGGCACCGATTCGCACACCACCATGATCAACGGCCTGGGCGTGCTCGGCTGGGGCGTTGGCGGGATCGAAGCGGAAGCTGCCATGCTCGGCCAGCCTGTGTCGATGCTGATCCCGGAAGTGATCGGCTTCAAGCTTACCGGCAAGCTGCGCGAAGGCATCACCGCCACCGACCTGGTGCTGACCGTGACACAGATGCTGCGCAAGAAAGGCGTGGTCGGCAAGTTCGTCGAGTTCTACGGTGACGGCCTGGCCGACCTGCCCTTGGCCGACCGTGCCACCATTGCCAACATGGCACCTGAATACGGCGCGACCTGTGGCTTCTTCCCGGTCGATGAGGTCACATTGGACTACTTGCGCCTTTCGGGCAGACCGCAGCAGACGGTGCAACTGGTCGAACAGTACTGCAAGGCACAGGGCCTGTGGCGCCTGCCTGGGCAGGAACCGCTGTTCAGCGATACCCTGGCCTTGGACATGGGCGAAGTCGAAGCTAGCCTGGCCGGGCCAAAACGCCCCCAGGACCGCGTTGCGCTCGGCCAGGTCAGCCAGGCGTTCGACCACTTCATCGAACTGCAGCCCAAACCCCTGGCCAAAGAGGTCGGCCGCCTGGAAAGCGAAGGCGGTGGTGGGGTGGCAGTGGGCAATGCCGACCAGGCCGGCGAGATCGACTACAGCCACCAAGGCCAGACCTATACCCTGCGCGATGGTGCCGTGGTAATCGCCGCAATTACCTCCTGCACCAACACCTCCAACCCCAGTGTGATGATGGCGGCCGGCCTGGTGGCGAAAAAGGCCCTGGAGAAAGGGCTGCAGCGCAAGCCATGGGTAAAAAGCTCGCTGGCGCCCGGCTCCAAAGTGGTCACCGATTATTACAATGCCGCCGGGCTCACTCCTTACCTCGACCAACTGGGTTTCGACCTGGTCGGCTACGGCTGTACCACCTGCATCGGCAACTCCGGTCCACTGGACGAAGCCATCGAGACCGCCATCGGCAGCGCCGACCTGACCGTCGCCTCGGTACTGTCAGGCAACCGCAACTTCGAAGGCCGGGTGCACCCGCTGGTCAAGACCAACTGGCTGGCCTCCCCGCCACTGGTGGTGGCCTACGCCCTGGCCGGCAGCGTTCGCCTGGACCTTACCCGTGACCCGCTGGGCACCGGCAAGGACGGCCAGCCGGTGTACCTGCGCGACATCTGGCCCAGCCAGCAGGAAATCGCCGACGCCGTGGCCAAGGTCGACACGGCGATGTTCCACAAGGAGTACGCCGAGGTATTCGCCGGTGACGCCCAGTGGCAAGCCATCGAAGTCCCGCAGGCGGCCACTTACGTGTGGCAGGACGACTCCACCTACATCCAGCACCCTCCCTTCTTCGACGGCATTGGCGGCCCACTGCCGGTGATCGAGAACATCCAGGGTGCGCGCATTCTCGCCCTGCTTGGCGATTCGGTGACTACCGACCACATTTCCCCGGCCGGCAACATCAAGGCCGACAGCCCGGCCGGGTGCTACCTGCGCGAAAAAGGCGTCGAACCTCACGACTTCAACTCATACGGTTCACGGCGGGGCAACCATGAGGTGATGATGCGTGGCACCTTCGCCAACATCCGCATCCGTAACGAGATGCTCGCCGGTGAAGAAGGCGGCAACACGTTGTACGTGCCCACTGGGGAAAAGCTCTCGATCTACGACGCGGCCATGCGCTACCAGGCTGAAGGCACGCCGCTGGTGGTGATCGCCGGCCAGGAATATGGCACCGGCTCCAGCCGCGACTGGGCAGCCAAAGGCACCAACCTGCTGGGGGTCAAGGCGGTACTGGCGGAGAGTTTCGAGCGCATCCACCGCTCCAACCTGGTCGGCATGGGCGTACTGCCATTGCAGTTCAAAGCCGGGCACGATCGCAAGCAACTGGGGCTCACCGGCAAAGAGCGAATCGACGTACTGGGGTTGGCCGGGGTTCAGTTGAAGCCAGGCATGAGCCTGCAACTGCGCATCACCCGTGAGGACGGGCAGCAGCAAGACATTGAGGTACTGTGCCGGATCGATACGGTCAATGAAGTGGAATACTTCAAAGCCGGCGGGATTTTGCACTATGTGTTGAGGCAGTTGATCGCCAGCTGAAAGCCAGCTGACCGGGGCGCAAAAGCGCCCCTTTTTTGTGCCGGAGGCTGGCTCTTGGCCAGCCAATGAGTCATGATTTGACCTGCACGTCACTCCCTGCAATAAACCTGCAATAGTGACGCCATCTTTCGCGAACGTGCGGGCCTGCTAGCGTAATCCCCGCAGTCCGTTCCTGCGCCAGATCAACGAAGTTAAATATCCATTCAATAAAAGTACTGGCTTGCCGATATCTGTCGAAAGCCTTGCGGATTACTCAGCCCATGCGGAACAACCAGCCGATTACCCAACGGGAAAGGACTTTCCCTGCCCAACAACGCTTGATCTCGACCACCAATGCCAAGGGTGTGATCACCTATTGCAACGATGCGTTCGTCGAGATCAGCGGCTTCACGCGCGAGGAGCTGATCGGCGCACCGCACAACCTGGTACGCCACCCTGATGTGCCGCCTGCGGTGTTCGCCCACATGTGGCAGACCCTCAAGCAAGGCCAGCCCTGGATGGGCATCGTCAAGAACCGCTGCAAGTCGGGTGACCATTACTGGGTCAACGCCTACGTCACGCCGATCTTCGACAACAACCAGGTGACCGGTTTCGAGTCGGTGCGGGTCAAGCCCACCGCCGAGCAGATCCGCCGCGCCGAAGCCCTGTACCAGCGCCTGAATCAGGGCAAGCCCGCCGTTCCGCGCCGTGACAAGTGGCTGCCAGTGCTGCAGGACTGGCTGCCCTTCATCCTGGTCAGCCAGATCGGTTTCCTGATCGGCAACTGGCTCGGGCATTCCTGGGGCTTCGCCCTGGCCGCCGGCCTGTCGGTGCCGCTCGGCCTGCTCGGCCTTAGCTGGCAACAACGCGGCCTCAAGCGCCTGCTGCGCCTGGCCGAACAGACCACTTCCGACCCACTGATCGCGCAGATGTACACCGACAGCCGAGGCGTGCAGGCACGCCTGGAAATGGCCCTGCTCAGCCAGGATGCGCGCATGAAAACCTGCCTGACCCGCCTGCAGGACAGCGCCGAACACCTCAGCGACCAGGCACGCCAGTCCGACGTCCTGGCCCACCAGAGCTCTTCGGGGCTGGAGCGCCAACGGGTCGAGACCGAGCAGGTTGCCGCCGCCGTCAACCAGATGGCCGCCACAACCCAGGAAGTGGCCAACCATGTACAGCGCACCGCCGATGCCACACAGGAAGCCAATCGCCTGACCAGCCAGGGCCGGCAGATCGCCGGTGAAACCCGCGACGCCATCGAGCGCCTGTCGGCGGCCGTGGGTGAAACCGGCCAGACCGTGACGCAACTGGCCAAGGACAGCGACGAAATCGGTGGCGTGGTCGATGTGATCAAGGGCATTGCAGACCAGACCAACCTGCTGGCCCTGAACGCCGCCATTGAAGCAGCCCGCGCTGGCGAAATGGGCCGTGGCTTTGCCGTGGTGGCCGACGAAGTGCGCCAGCTGGCCCAGCGTACCGCTGAGTCCACAGGGCAGATCCATGGCCTGATTGCCAAGCTGCAACAGACAGCCAACAACGCCGTGCTCACCATGGAATCTGGCCATCGCCAGGCTCAGGAAGGTGTAGAACGAGTGATGCAGGCTGACCAGGCATTGATGGGGATCAGCGAGGCGGTGGCCAACATTACCGACATGGCGACCCAGATCGCTGCCGCCACTGAAGAGCAGACAGCCGTGGCTGACGAGATCAGCCGCAACATCAGCACGATCGCCGAACTGGCCGACCAGACAGCCGAGCAGGCGCAGCATTCGGCGCTGCTCAGCGAAGCATTGACCACCACCGCCGGTGGCCAGTACTCACTGGTGGAGCGGTTCAACCGCTGACAACACTGCGCCCCTTCGCGACCTTGCCCGCGAAGGGGCACTACCAACCGAGGGTCAGACGACTCTCGAAATAGCGCTCCTCCCCCGTCAACGGGTCAGCAAAGCGCAAGCTGTGTGCCAGCAGCTTCAATGGCCGCTGGTAATCATCTTCTACCTTGAGCAACTCAGGATAGAACGGATCGTTACAGATCCCCGCGCCCAGTGCCGCCATGTGCACCCGCAGTTGATGCGTCTTGCCGGTCACCGGTGAAAGGCCGTAGCGCCATAGCTCACCCTGCTTCTCCAGCACCTCGGCCAGGGTTTCGCTGTTATCGTCGCCCGGTACCTCATGCATGCGGAAAAACGGCTCGCCATGCACCAGACGGCTTTTATGCACCAGCGGAAAATCACGCTGGGGCAAGGCCGGGGCGATGGCGTGGTAGCGTTTGTCGATGCGGCGCTCGGGGAACAGCCTTTGGTACGCGCTGCGGGTTTGCGGGTTGGCCGAGAACAACACCAACCCTGCGGTATGCCGGTCGATGCGGTGCAACGGCACCAGGTGAGGGTTATCCAGGCGCCGGATCAAACGGCGCAGCAAGGTCTGTTCGACATACTCGCCGGTTGGCGTAACCGGCAGAAAATGCGGTTTGTCGGCCACCACCAGATGCTCATCCACATGCAGGATGGCTTCCTCTACCGGGATCGGCCGCTCGTTGGGCACCTCACGAAAATAGTGCAGGCGCATGCCGCGGCGGTAAGGCAGGTCGGCAGCGATCGCCTGGCCTTCGGCGTTGAGCACCCGGCCACGAGCAAAGCGGTCAAGCCACTGCGCACGCTCGATTGCCTTGAAATGGTCGCACAGGCAATCAAGTACCGTCGCCCAGTTGCCAGGTGGCAGGCAGACCGTGCTGGCTTGCTGGCGGGCGGGGTCGAAAGGCGTGGTCATGGCGAGACTCGGGGCAGGCAGGGCCGGGCATTATCCCCCAACCCCGCCAGCTCAACCAGCCTGAACCATGGCCTCGCTGCGCGCCTTCAGCCAGCGCAGAACCTGCACGGGCTCCCAGCGGCCGGGATCATAGAGCGCATACAGCAAGCCCTGGTAACCCACCACATCCAACCCTCGATGGTAGCCGGCCCGCTGGAACAGCGCCTCGATCTCGGCGAAGCAGGTATTGAAATGAACCTTGCCGAACGGCGTACGGTCATCGGTGACCAAGCCTTCGAGGCGCAGTTCCAGCACGGCGTCACATACCCGCTCCACCGGCATGCGGTTGACGCTGTACTTGAGTTGCTCGACATTGAGCATGGGCTTACCTCGATACTGTATTTATATACAGCATACGAACTTGCACACCCCGCCGTCAATTCATCCCCTGCTCACTGCAAACCTGGCAGGTAGCCTGTACCCCTGCGGATGGTCAGCACTTCACGGCGCGGGACGCTCGGCGTTACCGACAGGTGGACCCAACTGTCGAACTCGAGAATCATCTGGTCGAAATTCACTGCGCTCGCGCTCACCCGGCGGACCACTTCCCGGTTACTGATGCCGAATATCTCGAAGTCCGCGGCCAAGCCGAGCAGGTGCTGGCTGCGCGGGGAGCCGCCTATACGCTTGTTCAACGCGGGGGACCGGTAGCCACTGCTGATGATTACCGGCAGGCCAAACAGGGCCCGCACCTGCTCAAGGGCTTCACACAGCAGGTGCAGGTTGCTGATGACTTGCTGCGAGGGCGTATTGTCCAGCCCTTCCCGAGCGGCGACCTGCGAGACAATCATCTCTTCCAGGGTAAAATTTGGTGTGATGAACATGACTGCATTCTCGACGATGATGAGGTTCCGGCGTGTGTCGCCGGCACGGCATCTTCGGGTAACAGCTCAGCTCATGCAGGCAGGCGATGCTTCCCCTGCCGTTGTCATTGCGCGAGAAAGGCTACAACCTGTTCAGGATCGAACGGCCAGTGCAGTTCGGCCGAGGTATCGCAACGACGCAGCACGGGAATGATAAGCCCGTAACGCTCGAACAGCGCCTCGCTCTCGGCGATATCGACCAGTTCGACCAGCAGGCCATGATCGACGAAAGGCATGAGAACGGCTTCGGCGACTTCACACAAGTGGCACCCGACGGTGCCGAAGAGTTGGCATTCAGGCAGCATGGGGCGGGACCCGGTTTGGCATGGATGAGAAGCCTATTCTAGGTCGCTACCGCCCCATGTGCACCTGACCTCGTTCAATCCTGGCTGGTGGCACCGATGCGGTGCAGCGACAAGTCGGCGCCCTGAAACTCCTGTTCATGGCTCAGGCGCAGGCCGAGTACCGCGCGGATCAGCCCGTACACGACAAAGCCCCCAAGCAGCGCGATCAGCACCCCTGCCAGGCTCCCGATCAACTGGCTGGTCAGGCTGACGCCTCCCATACCGCCAAGGCTTGCCTGGCCGAAGATGCCACAGGCTATCCCGCCCCATAGGCCGCATAGCCCATGCAATGGCCACACGCCCAGCACATCGTCGATCTTCCAGCGGTTTTGCGCGGCGGTGAAGCTCCACACGAACAGAACACCGGCCACCAGGCCAGTAGCCAGTGCACCGATCGGATGCATCAGGTCCGAACCTGCACAGATCGCCACCAGGCCCGCCAGCGGCCCGTTGTGCAAAAATCCAGGGTCGTTACGCCCGGCCAACAACGCTGCCAGGGTGCCGCCTACCATGGCCAGCAGCGAATTGATCGCCACCAGGCCACTGACGCCTTGCAAGGTCTGCGCGCTCATGACATTGAAGCCGAACCAGCCGATGATCAGGATCCACGAGCCCAGTGCCAGGAACGGAATGCTCGACGGAGCGAAGGCCACCAGCCGACCATCACGGTACCGCCCACGCCGTGCACCCAGCAGCAGCACTGCCACCAGTGCCAGCCAGCCGCCCATCGCATGCACCACCACAGACCCTGCAAAGTCATGGAAAGGCGCACCAAAACGCGCCTGCAGCCATGCCTGTGCGCCGAAGTTGCCATTCCATACCACGCCCTCGAAGAACGGATAAATGAAGGCTACGATCAACGCTGTGGCACACAGCTGAGGCACGAACCGCGCACGCTCGGCGATACCCCCGGAGATGATTGCCGGTATCGCTGCCGCGAACGTCAGCAGGAAAAAGCATTTGACCAGGGCATAGCCGTGGTCGGCGGCCAGCTGGGATGCCGGGTGCAGAAAACTCACACCATAGGCAACCCAGTAACCGATGAAGAAGTACACCAGCGCCGAGATGGCGAAGTCGCTGAGTATCTTCGACAAGGCATTGACCTGGTTCTTGTGGCGCACGGTGCCCACTTCGAGAAACGCGAAGCCCGCGTGCATGGCAAGCACCAGAATGGCGCCCATGAGGATGAAGAGCGTGTTGGAACCGTGGACCAGGGAGTCCATGGCGCTGTGCATGTTGTCCATGAAAAGGCAGACCTACTGAAAAAAGGCACCAGGACAGTTCAAGAACCTGCATCCATGCACCGGATCGGTGCCAGCCCATTGCCCGGGTACGGTGGACCGAGCGAAGCCTGCGTGGTTTTTTCTTGGGTTTGTCGTGGATTGGGTTAAGGTTTATCGGTATCTGCCGGGGTCGACGCCCAGTATCGGCGCATCGCTCCGGTCTACGCCCCGCGTTGTGGCAATCTTCATTAGCAAGGCCCATACCAGCGACGAAGTGAACCTTCAGCGCACAGCGAAACTCGAATTACCTACACACCTACACAGGGAGAGCACCATGGCCAGCAAATCGGCAAAGACTGCACAAGAGATATTGATGGCGGACTTCCAGGCTTTGGTCCGTGATACCGAGAAGCTTCTGGCCGACACCGCCAATCTGGCGGGCGACCAGGCCGATGAGCTGCGTGAGCAGATCCACGAGCGCCTCACGCAGGCCCGCGAAACATTGCAACTGACTCAGGAATCGGTGCGTGAGCGTGGCCAGGCGGCCTTGGGTAGTGCCGAGCACTACGTTCAGGAAAACCCTTGGCAGGCCATCGGCATTGCCGCAGGTGTCGGCCTGCTGATCGGCCTGTTGGCCAATCGGCGCTAAGGAGCCTCCATGGAGAATGACGCCATTGGCACCGGTGCCTCGGGCAGGCGCCTGGGCGCCGCGATACTGGGGCTGCTGCACAGCCATATCGAACTGTTCGGTATCGAACTGCAGGAGCAGAAAGGACGCACCCTGAGCCTTTTGCTGTTCGCTGGCCTCGCGCTGGTGTTCGCACTGCTGCTGCTGACAGCCTTGTCGGGCCTGCTGCTGGTGTTGCTGTGGGACAGCTACCGCCTGACAGGGATCATCGGCCTGTGTGTGTTTTATGGTGTGGCTGCGCTGTATTGCGGCCTACGGCTGAGGGCGGCGGTATTCGACGAGTCCTCGCCGTTTGGCGCCACCCTCGAAGAACTCGCCAAGGACCGGGAGCGCCTGCTGCCATGAGCCTGCCTGAACTACCCAATACGCGTAACCCACGGGAGCTGCGCAAAGCCCTGCTGCGCCTGCGCATGGAAATGCATCGCCAGCAGATCCGCCAGGAGTCCGGGCAAATGCTGCAGCCACTGCACCGCCTGCGTGGCATGGGCGGCTCATTGCAAGATGGCCTGGGCATCAAACACGCTCCCCTATGGGGCATTGGTGCGGTGGTTGCGCTGGGCTTTCTGACCGGCAAGGGGGTGCGCAGCGGCAACCTGTCACGCCTGGTGCGCCTGGGCACTACGCTGCTGCCGCTGCTGAAGGTGTATCTGCAAGGCTCGCGGCGCTCCTGAGCCACCTCCAGAGTCTTCACTCGCAGGTGACCCACGCGTTTCAAGCGTGGCAAGCACCTGTGAGAGACGGCTTGCCGACGATCAGGCCGGTATCGATTTTCCGCTTGCATAGCCCTGCGCGACACCGGAAGCTACGCCATTCGACCTACAGGAGAGCGAGCCTTGGACTGGCACACCCTGCTCACCCGCGAGCGCCTGGGCAAAGCCCTGTACAGCCCCGATGAACTGGGGCGCAGCCCCTTCCACAAAGACCACGACCGGATCATCTTCTCAGGCGCGTTCCGCCGCCTGGGGCGCAAGACCCAGGTCCACCCCGTCTCCAGCAACGATCATATTCACACGCGCCTGACCCATTCCCTCGAGGTAAGTTGCGTAGGGCGCTCATTGGGCATGCGCGTCGGCGAAACGCTGCGCGACAGCCTGCCAGACTGGTGTGAACCCAGTGATCTGGGCATGATCGTGCAGTCCGCCTGCCTGGCCCACGACATCGGCAACCCGCCGTTCGGCCACTCAGGCGAAGATGCCATCCGCCACTGGTTCCAGCAGGCTGCAGGGCGCGGCTGGCTGGATGACATGACAGATGACGAGCGCGGCGACTTCCTCAACTTCGAAGGCAACGCCCAAGGGTTTCGCGTGCTCACCCAGCTTGAGTATCACCAGTTCGACGGCGGTACCCGGCTGACCTACGCGACCCTCGGTACTTATCTCAAATACCCTTGGACCGCCCGGCACGCTGATGCCCTGGGGTACAAGAAGCATAAGTTCGGCTGCTACCAGAGCGAGCTGCCGCTGCTCGAACAGATCGCGCACAAGCTCGGCCTGCCGTTACTTGAGGAGCAGCGCTGGGCGCGCCATCCACTGGTCTACCTGATGGAGGCAGCCGATGACATCTGCTACGGCCTGATCGACCTGGAAGACGGCCTGGAGATGGAGTTGCTGCAGTACGCCGAAGTGGAGGCGCTGCTGCTCGACCTGGTGGGCGATGACTTGCCAGAAACGTATCGCCAGCTTGGCCCTGCAGATTCGCGGCGACGCAAGCTGGCCATCTTGCGTGGCAAAGCCATCGAGCACCTGACCAACGCCGCCGCGAGCGCCTTCGTCGAGCAACAGCAGGCATTGCTTGCCGGGCAGTTGAGTGGCGACCTGGTCGAGCACATGCACGGCCCGGCCAAGCGCTGCGTGCTTCAGGCCAAGGACATGGCACGCAACAAGATATTCCAGGACAAGCGCAAGACGCTGCACGAAATCGGTGCCTACACCACCCTGGAAATCCTCCTCAACACGTTCTGTGCTGCGGCCCTTGAGCAGCATGGCGGGCGCACCCCCTCCTTCAAGAGCCGCCGCGTACTCGATCTGATTGGTAACAACGCCCCACACCCGCATGATTCTTTGCACAAAGCCTACCTGCGCATGATCGATTTCATCGCCGGCATGACCGACAGCTATGCCAGCGAAATGGCCCGCGAGATGACCGGGCGGTCCAGCCCGACCTGAACCTGGGTACTGCCGCATGCCTTTGCGCATGCGGCCCATTATATTGAGGGATATTTCCTACAACTGCCGCCACTTGTTAAACAGAACGAATATTTACAAAACAAAAAGTTACCAAGAGTCCTTTGACACTGATTCAAATCATTACACTTCGTAGCTCTAATTGCTTTCTGCTGTAAGCCATTTCCCATATACGTTTAATCGCCACACTTCACACCCCATGTCAGATGCAACTGGGTTAATGTGCCCCCTGCCTCGTCATCCGCCGCAGGGAAGTTGAACATGCACTCCGTATTTATTGTCGATGACCACCCGGTCATCCGCCTGGCTGTCCGTATGCTGCTTGAAAACCAGAACTACAAAGTCGTAGGCGAATCGGACAATGGCGTGGACGCCATGCAGATGATCCGCGAAACAATGCCCGACCTGGTGATTCTGGATATCAGCATCCCCAAGCTTGATGGCCTCGAGGTCCTCTCGCGCTTTCAAACCATGGCCTTGCCGCTGAAGGTGCTGATCCTGACCGCGCAATCGCCTGCGCTGTTCGCCGTGCGCTGCATGCACTCAGGTGCGGCAGGCTATGTATGCAAACAGGAAGACCTGAGCGAACTGCTCAGCGCTATCAAGGCGGTACTGGCCGGATACAACTACTTTCCCAGCCAGGCCATCCACACGGGCCACGAAACAGCAGACACCGATCTCAGGCTTTTCCGGCAGGTCAACGATCGTGAACTGATGGTGCTGCAACTTTTCGCCCAAGGGCGCAGCAACAAGGAAATTGCCAAAGGCATGTTTCTCAGCAACAAAACCGTCAGCACTTACAAGAAGCGCCTGATGCAGAAACTCCAGGTCGACACCTTGGTCGACCTTATCGAGATGGCCAAACGCAACGCGCTGGTCTGAGGTGTCAAATGGCGCAACTCCTTGCCTGGCTGGCCCTTGCACTGTCATTGGCCTGCTGCGCAGCGCAGGCTTCTCAGCTTGAGGCGGTACCGTATTCCCTTCTTGCCCGCTCCTCTGCCTCACCGGTAACGCCGCCACTGACCGCGCCACAGAGGGAATGGCTGATGGGCCGGCAATACCTGAAGCTGGGCACGTCAGCACCGGATTACCCGCCCTTCGACATAACCAGTGGCGGGCGCGACTATCAAGGACTCACCGCCGAATATGCCAGCCTGATCGGCAAGGTACTGCAAGTGCCGATTCGAGTGTTGCGCTATCCCAATCGGCAAGCTGCAGTAGAGGCGCTCAAGAAGGGGGATATCGACTTGCTCGGCAGCGCCAATGGCTATGAAGCAGCGAGCGAAGGCCTGGCGCTTTCGCACCCTTATGCCGTCGACCAGCCGGTGCTGGTGACCCGCGAAGACGAACGCCGCACGCTCAATCGCGGCATGGACGGCATGCGTCTGGGCATGTTGTATCACTACCTGCCCCGAGAAGAAGTCAGCACTTTATATCCCCAAGCCGAACTGCTGGCCTTCGGCTCGTCTTCCCAAGCCCTCAATGCCGTCGCGTTCGGGCAGGCTGACGTGTTCATCGGCGATACCATATCCACTCACTATCAGCTCAACCGCGGTCACCTGCCGCGCCTGCGCATGGCAAGCTTCGGCAAACATGAGAGCGTCGGTTTCAGTTTTGCAATGCGCGCCCAGGATACCCATCTCAAGGACCTGGTGAACCTGGCCCTGGAGCGCCAGCCAGCCGCCGTGCGCGCCAGCATCTTCAAACGCTGGAGTGCCGGCAGCGACCTGCTGTTGAGCGACCGGAAGCTGCAGCTCACGACCGAAGAGGAGCAGTGGTTGCGCCGCCATCCTGTGATGCAGGTGGCTATCGACGAGACGGCCGCACCGCTGTCCTATTTCGACGGCAATGGCCATTTCCGCGGGATTACCGCCGACCTGCTGGATCTGATCCGCCTGCGCACAGGGCTGCGCTTCGACGTTCAGCGTGCCAACGGCATTGCCGAGATGATCGCGCGGCTTGAGGACGGGCGCGTGAACATGATCGCAGCGCTTGCCGTGGATGACATGAGCGAGGAGCACTTGCACCTCAGCCGACCTTACCTGGAAAGCACCTATGTGCTGGTGACACGCACCGAAACGCCCCAGTACACCTCATTGGAACAACTGCAGGGCCGGCGCATCGCCATTACCCGCTACAGCGAGATGTCCGAACTGCTGGCAACCCGGTATCCGCAGACCGGCTGGATCGAGACCGAAAGCCCCTACTATTCCATGGCACTGTTGAGCAGTGGCGCAGTCGATGCCGTCATCACGACCTTGATCGATGCCAACCACGCCATAGCAGGTAACGCCAAACTGGTCATCCGCAGCACGGTCGGTACCGATCCTGCGAGCTTCGCCATGGCCACCTCGGCGCAGGCAACAGAGTTGGCATCGATTCTGGACAAGGCCCTGCTGAGCATTTCGCCGGAAGAACTGGGGGTGATCAACAACCGCTGGAGTGGTTACAGCCAGCATGATGACAGCAATTGGCTAGGCTTCAGGCGCCTTGCCTTGAAAGTGTTGCTGGGGACCGCTTTGCTCCTGCTGGCGGCGCTGCTGTGGAACGCCCGGTTGCGCCGCCAGATCAAACAGCGCCAGCACGCCGAGCGCGCCCTGAACGATCAGCTGGAGTTCATGGGCGCACTGCTCAATGGCACCCCGCACCCCATGTACGTGCGGGACAGGGCGGGCTGCCTGCAAAGCTGCAATGCCAGTTATCTGGAAGCGGTGCAGGCGACCCACGACGAGGTCATAGGCAGGCGCCTGGAAGACAGCCTGTTCGCGGGTTCGGAAAGTACCCGGCAGATCCATGCCGATTATCTGCAGGTGATGGCGGCCGGGGTTCCGCTGATCATCGACCGCCCCTTGCGGCTCAAGGATCGCGAAATCACGATCTACCACTGGATACTGCCGTACCGTGATTCACTCGGTGAAGTCCAGGGCATCATCGGTGGCTGGATCGACATCAGCGAGCGGCGCAAGCTGGTGCAGGAGCTGCGCGAGGCCAAGCAACTGGCTGATGATGCCAACCGCGCCAAGAGTACCTTCCTGGCTACTATCAGCCATGAGATTCGCACCCCGATGAACGCGGTCATCGGCATGCTCGAACTGGCGGTCAAGCGTGCCCATCAAGGGCAGATCGATCGCACCTCGCTGGAAGTCGCCCACCATTCGGCAAAGGACCTGCTGGGCCTGATCGGTGACATCCTGGATATCGTGCGTATCGAGTCCGGCCACCTGTCCCTTGCGCCCGAGCCTGTCGACCTTGCGGCGCTGGTCGAATCGGTGAGCCGCGTGTTCGATGGCCAGGCACGGCAAAAAGGCCTGGCCTTCGACGTCGTCATCGACTCCAGCGCACGCTGCCACGTCCTGCTCGACCCACTGCGTTTCAAGCAGATCCTGTCCAACCTGATCAGCAATGCCATCAAGTTCACCGGGCAGGGCCAGGTGCGCATCAGCCTCAGCCTGCGCGAAGAAGCCCCGTCAGCGCCCCCAAGCCTTGACCTGGAAGTGCGTGACACCGGCATTGGCATTCACGACGATGACCTGCAACGCCTGTTCAACCCCTTCGTTCAGGCCAACCCGCATAGCCAAGGGGCTCGCGCAGGCACGGGCCTGGGCTTGGCCATCTGCCGTAGCCTGTGCGAAATGATGGGCGCAAGCCTGAGTATCAAGAGCGTGCCGGATTTCGGCACGCAGGTTCGCTTCAGCGTACCGCTGCAACGTGTCGACGCACTGCCGCCGCAGGTGCTGGAAGCCGATGACATGGATGTACCCGATGCCCGGTTGAAGGTGCTGGTGATCGACGACCACCCGGCCAACCTGATGCTGATGGCGCAACAGCTGGGGTACCTGGGCCTGAGCCAGGCCACTGCCAGCGATGGCCGCGAAGGCCTGGAAAAATGGCGTGAAGGGCAATTCGACGTGATCGTCCTCGATTGCAACATGCCGCACATGAACGGCTATCAGCTCGCGGCCGCCGTGCGCGCAGAAGAACGCCAGAACGGGCGCCCTCACTGCGTGATCCTGGGCTATACCGCCAACGCCCAGCCCGAAGTCAGGCAAAAATGCCTCAGTGTCGGCATGGACGACTGCCTGCTCAAACCCATCAGCCTGCGCACACTCAGCCAACGCCTGGCGAATATCGCTCCCAAACGGGAGCAGGCCGCAACGAAGGTACCGTTCAATATCAAAGGTCTGAACAGTATCGTTGGCGACAACCCCAACGACCGTGAACTGTTTCTCAAGGCCTTGCTGATGAGCCTGCAGCAGGACCTGGCAACGCTCATGGGCCTGGACCCTGACGTCGAACCCGAGGCCGTCGGCGAGCAGGCACACAAGATCCTCAGCGCGGCGCGGATGCTGGAAGCGCAGCACTTGATGGCGGCCTGTGAGGCCCTTGAACAAAGCGGGTTGCCCGCATCACAGCTGAAACTGCGGCGACAGGCTTTGGCACGGCACATGCGCCGCGTAGAGAAAGCCTTGGCCAGAGAACTGACCAAGCCTTGATGAAGCGGCCGCCCGAGCGGGCGCCGCTTCAGCCATGCATCAGGAAGCCGGGTTGATCGGCTTTTCCGGATACCAGGCGTCCAAGAGCGGGCTGACTTCGATGGAGGTCAGTTCGCTACGGCCTTTGAGCCAGGCTTCGACAGTGGCGCGTTGCTCTTCGCTGACCGAGCCACGCTCTGCCAGGCAGACCAGGCCGAAATCATCACCACCGACATAGTCCAGGCCGTTGGCGTCCATGGCTTCTGCCAGGAAGGCGTCGAGGAAGGCATCGATGGCTTCGTCGGACAGGTCTTCCTTGAAACCCAGGTTCAATTCAAAACCCAGCTCCTGGAATTCATCAACGCACAGCTTCTTGCGCAGACGACGGGAACGGTTGGTAGCCATGAAACAATCCTCTTGATTAATAACGCGCGGCACTTTAACAGTTTCCGCAGTACAACGGCGCTTTTCCGTCGAACGTGGCGCATGAGCGCGGCGCTTGGGGCATAATGCGCACTATATTTCGTAGAGGGGCGATCATCTCATACAGCCCCTATGTCTTTTTCCCTCGTCCGCAGGGTATGAATCTCATATGATCAAATCGCTCCGCCCCCTCGTTCTCGCCGGCATGCTCCTGCCGTTCGCCCTGCCCAGCCAGGCCGCAGCCGTCAACACCACGCTGCCCCCCAAGGTTCAGCAGGCGCTCAAAGCCAGCAAACTGCAGGACACAGCACTGTCGCTGGTGATGCTGCCGCTCAATGGCCCCGGCACGCCGACCGTGTTCAACGCTGATGTCTCGGTCAACCCGGCCTCGACCATGAAGCTGGTCACCACCTATGCAGCCCTCGAACTGCTCGGCCCGACTTTCCAGTGGAAGACCGAGTTCTACACCGATGGCACCCTGAGCAACGGCGTGCTCAACGGCAACCTGTACCTCAAGGGCGGCGGTGACCCGAAGCTGAACATGGAGAAGCTATGGCTGCTGATGCGTGACCTGCGCGCCAACGGCGTTCGCACCATTACCGGTGACCTGGTGCTGGACCGCAGCCACTTCGTACAGCCCAACCTGCCGCACTTCAATGATGACGGCGGTGACGTGAACAAGCCCTTCCTGGTCAAGCCCGACTCCTTGCTGGTCAACCTCAAGGCCCTGCGCTTCGTCGCCCGCAACGATGGCGGCAAGGTGACCGTCGCCGTCGAGCCACCCATTGCGAGCATTCGCATCGACAATCAGGTCAAGGCAGTTGCCTCCAGAAAATGCACTGGCGATGTACGCTACAACCCGGTGCCTCAAGCCGATGGCATGAATGTCGTGGTCAGCGGCCAGCTGGGCGATGGCTGCAACTCGCAGACGTACCTCGCGCTGCTCGATCACCCAACCTACGCCGCCGGTGCCGTGCGCGCGATCTGGAACGAACTGGGGGGCAGCATTCAGGGCCGTGACCGCATCGAAAACGTACCCAAGGGCGCTCGCCTGCTGGCACGGGCCTTCTCGCCCGACCTGGTGGAGGTGATCCGTGACATCAACAAATACAGCAACAACACGATGGCCCAGCAGCTGTTCCTGAGCCTCGGCGCACAGTTCCGTACCGATGCCGATGGCGACGATGCCCGCGCAGCCCAGCGCGTGGTTCGCCAGTGGATGGCCAAGAAAGGTATCACCGCGCCCCACCTGGTGATGGAAAACGGCTCTGGCCTGTCGCGCGCTGAACGGGTAAGCACGCGCGAAATGGCCGCACTGCTGCAGGCGGCGTGGAATAGCCCCTACTCCGCCGAATTCATCAGTTCAATGCCGTTGGTGGGCATGGACGGCACCATGCGCAAGCGCCTCAAGCGTACCGCCTTGGCCGGTGAAGGCCACATCAAGACCGGCACCCTGAATACCGTACGCGCCATTGCCGGCTTCAGCCGTGACAGCAACGGCAATACCTGGGCAGTGGCGGCGATTCTCAACGACCCGAAACCCTGGGGAGCATCGCAGGTACTCGACCAGGTACTGCTGGACCTGTATCGCCAGCCCAAAGCCGCTAACCGGACGGTAGGCGTCAACCCATGATCTGACTTGGGCAAATACCAACTTCATCGCCGGCAAGCCGGCGATGAGGCCCGCACTGCCCGCTCAGCTCAACTCTGCCTCGACACGGTCCCTGCCTGCCTGCTTGGCCGCATAGACGCCGGCATCAGCCCGCAGCAACAAGGCATCGGCCCCCTCCCCCGGGCGCCATCCGGCCACGCCAAAGCTTGCAGTCACTTTGCCAACCCCGTCGACAGGCACATTGCGCACCCCTTGCCACAGCTCCATCGCCAGGAGCCGCGCCTGTTCAGCATTGCTACCAGGGCAAAGCACCATGAACTCTTCACCGCCAAGCCGGCAGAATACGTCCGTACGCCGCAGACGCTGGCCGATACGCTGACAGAGGCTGCGCAACACATGATCCCCCACGGCATGACCGTACTGGTCGTTGATCCTCTTGAAATGGTCGATGTCGAGCATGATCACTGCCAGTTCCTGATCATCACGCTGGGCGCGGTCCAGTTCGGCCTTCAGCCGCTCCTGGAAGTAGCGGCGGTTGTGGATACCGGTCAGGGCATCGGTCACCGATAAGGTCCGCAAGTCCTCCTCCACGCCCTTGAGGTCGGAAATATCGGTCAGGTAGCCATGCCAAAGCGTGCAACCGTCTTCACCGACTTCCGGCGTCGCCTCCCCGCGCACCCAGCGCAACCCGGCCCTGGGCAGGCACACACGGTACTCTTCACGCCAAGGGGACAGGTGTTCGGCCGAGTAGCGCACGGAGCGCTGAACGCGCTCCAGGTCATCGGCATGGATGCGCTCGAACACCACTGTGGCGTCCTCGCGCAGCAACTGCAGGTCGACCTCGTAGATATCGAACAGGCCCTGACTGGCATAGGGGAAACACGAATTGCCATTAGCGTCGAGGCGATACTGATAAATGCCGCCCGGCACCTCGGCACTGAGCTTCTCCAGCAGCCGATCACGCATTGCCAACGCCTCGTGCACTCGACGGCGCTCGGTGACATCGATGCAAATCGCCAGGTAACCTACCCATAGCCCCTGCTCGTCAAGCACCGCGGTCACCAGCATGTTGGCCAACAACTGGCTGCCATCCTTGCGCACCAAAGTCCACTCGCCTGGCTGCGCGCCACCCTCTTGTATGGTCTCGGCGAACATCGCCTGGCCACCATCGATGTGGCGCCCGTAGCGCAGGCCCAAGGCATGGGCGCGAAGGCTGAGCTCCTCTGGCAGAAGCAAGTCTTCCAGTTGCAGTTTCCCGACCGCTTCGCTGGCCGCGTAGCCAAGCATGCGTTCGGCACCGGCATTGAAGGTACTGACCACACCCTTCAGGCTGGTCGCGATGATAGCGACCTGGGTAGCGGCATCGAGCACACTGCGCAGCTGATTATGCGTCTCGCGCAACGACTGCTCACTGACGCGCAACTCAGCGGTGCGCTGCTCCACCAGCTTGAGCGCACGTTGCCGCTGGCTGAACAGGTTGTACAGCAAGGCACTGAGCAACAGGCTTAGCAGGCCACCGAGCAAGCCCACCGCCAGCGCCGCAGAGGAGCGGTTGGCCTGCATGAACACCTGGCTTGGGCGGATATCAAGCTGGAAATGATGGTCGGCCAGGTGCAACAGCTGCGTGCTGACCAACGCCAACGGCGCGGCCGGGTTCTGCGAGTCGAACAACAGCTCATGGCCATTGCGCCCACTTGGATCGACGATCCGCACCACCAGGTTGTCCTGGGCAATGGCCGGCAAGCCGTCCGTGATCAGTTGCCGCACGTTCAGCAGCGCCATGACATACCCTGCGGGGTTGCCGGCCTGCGCGCTGTAGAACACCGGCGCTACCATCAACAGCCCGCGGGCGTAGCCCGGTGCCACACTTATCATGTCCAGCGGCGCGGACACTGCCATGCTGCCGGGTTCCAAGGCACGCATCAGGGCCTGGTCACGTACCGCCTGGCCGCGCAGGTCCAGCCCGTAGGGTTGCCCCTGCATCTGGGTTGCCTGGGTGTAAAGCACCGGGAAGTAGTGATCACGCGGCGGCGCCGGGTGCCAATTACCGCGCTCGTCCAGGTCACGGATCAGGTAGGCCTGCCCCAAGGCGGCACTGGCCTTGCGCTCGAAGTCGCGCCGCTGCGCGCCCTCGACCCGCGGCGCCCAGGAGTAAGCCTGGGTGCGCCGCAGCAGGGGGCGGGCGAAGCCGTCGAATTCACGTGGAGTGATGTCGTTGGAGAAGCTGAAAAAGCGCCGCAAGCTGTCCAGGCGCTGTTCCTGGTCGTCGAAGCGCTCGGCGATACGGCTATAGCGCTCGCTGGCCAGCAGCTCGAAGCGCTGGCGCAGCTGCTGCTTGTAAAACGCATGCGTGGCCAGCGCCAGGGCAATCGACAGCAAGCTGCCGGCCACCAACGCCACCAATGCCACTGCCCAGGCAGCCATCGCCTCGCTGCACAGGCCCAGCACCTTCGCACGCACGCCATACTTCGACATAGATCGATCTCGTCACGTCAGCGTCCTGCGAAAATCATGGCCCTGTGCTGAGTTATAGCTATTGGCCATTAGCGACGCAATGTTGCCTGTCGCTTTAGCGCAATTGCAGGCGCCAGGCGCGGTGGATACGGTTGTTGCGGGCGAAGTCCGGGTCCAGTGTCTGCGCAGTGATTTCCTCTACCACGTAGCGCGCAGCCAGATGCTCGTCGAGCTGGAACTTGCGGAAGTTGTTGGAGAAGTACAACACACCACCGGGCGCCAGGCGCGCCATGGCCAGGTCGAGCAGTTGCACGTGGTCACGCTGCACGTCGAACACGCCTTCCATACGTTTGGAGTTGGAGAAGGTCGGCGGGTCGATGAAGATCAGGTCGTAAGTGTCGCGATTGGCTTCCAGCCAGGCCATGACATCACCCTGCTCCAGGCGGTTGCGCTCGGAGAAGCCGTTCAGCGACAGGTTACGCCGCGCCCAGTCCAGGTAGGTCTTGGACAGGTCGACGCTGGTGGTACTGCGCGCACCGCCCTTGGCGGCATGCACGCTGGCCGTAGCGGTGTAACAGAACAGGTTGAGGAAGCGCTTGTCGGCCGCCTCGCGCTGAATGCGCATGCGCATTGGGCGGTGGTCGAGGAACAGCCCAGTGTCGAGGTAGTCGGTGAGGTTGACCAGCAGCTTGACGCCACCTTCACTGACCTCATGGAAGCGCCCTTCGGTGGCCTGGCGCTCATACTGGCGGGTGCCGCTCTGCCGCTCACGGCGCTTGAGCACCACGCGCTGCGGGTCGACGCCCAGCGCCTGGGGGATCGCCGACAAGGCATCGAGCAGGCGCGCCTGGGCCTTTTCCGGGTCGATCGAGCGCGGCGCAGCGTACTCCTGTACGTGTACCCAATCCTGATAGAGGTCGACCGCCAAGGCATATTCAGGCATATCGGCATCGTATACGCGGTAGCAGCCGATCTGTTCCTTGCGGGCCCACTTGCCCAGTTGCTTGAGGTTCTTGTGCAGGCGGTTGGCGAACATCTGAGCGCCTTCGGACAGGCGTGCAGGCTCACTGGCTACCGGCAGCGGTCGGCGGGTATCACCGCTATCGGCCTGGGCCTCGCGACGTTCACCGGTGACGAACTGGTCAGGCTGCACCTTGAACAGCAGCAGCTTGCACGGCAGCGCGCCGTTCCAGAACGCATATTGCTTGTGGCTACGGATGCCCATGCGCTTGCCCAGCTCCGGCGCACCGGTGAACACTGCAGCTTCCCAGCCCATGCACGCCTGGCGCAGGCGCTCGCCGAGGTTCTGGTAGAGGTACAGCAAGCTGGCTTCGTCACCCAGGCGTTCGCCGTAGGGCGGGTTGCTGATGACCAGGCCCTTCTGGTTCTGATCCGGGCGCGGCTCGAAGCTGGCGACTTCTCCCTGGTAGATCTTGACCCACTCACTCAGGCCTGCGCGTTCGACGTTGTTGCGCCCCGGCTGGATCAGCCGCGGGTCCGCCTCGTAGCCGCGAATCCACAGCGGCGGTTTGGCCAGGCCGGCCTGTGCACGGGCCTGAGCCTCTTCGTGAACCTTGCGCCAGGTGGCCGGCACATGGCCAAGCCAGGCGCTGAAGCCCCAGCGCTCGCGCTTGAGGTTAGGTGCCATATCGGCGGCGATCATCGCCGCTTCGACCAGGAAGGTGCCTACACCGCACATCGGGTCGGCCAGGGCGCCACCCTCGGCGGCGATGCGTGGCCAGCCGGCACGGATCAGCACCGCCGCGGCCAGGTTTTCCTTGAGCGGCGCGGCACCTTGCTGCAGGCGATACCCGCGCTGGTGCAGGCTGTGGCCGGAGAGGTCGAGCGAAAGAATCGCCTCGCCCCGGTCCAGACGCAGGTGAACACGCACGTCCGGGTCGACTTTTTCTACCGATGGGCGCAGACCTTCACGATTGCGCAGTTTGTCGACGATGGCATCCTTGACCTTCAGCGCGCCAAAGTGGGTGTTGTCGATGCCCGAGCCATGGCCGCTGAACTCGACCGCCAGGGTACCGTCGGCCGCCAGGTGATCGGCCCAGTCGACAGCGTTCACGCCATCGTAAAGGTCGTCGGCATTTTTCATGTTGAAGCGCTTGAGCACCAGCAGCACGCGGTTGGCCAGACGCGACCAGAGGCACAGGCGGTAGGCGGTTTCCATGTCGGCCGCGCCGCGGATGGCCGAGGTGTGCTCGCGCACATCGTCAAGGCCCAGGCCCTTGGCCTCTTCGGCAAGCAGGCCTTCCAGGCCTTTGGGGCAGGTGAGATAAAGTTCGAAACGGTCCGACATGTGTATTCCAGAGCCTTGGGCTATTTGAGTGACGAAGCGACGCATCGCCCCGCCGATGTTTGCCCGAACGCGCTTCCAGCAAGCGTCCGAGTGGCCTTGATCTGCGCAGTATGCAGCAGCTGATGGGCCGGGCCGCCTGATCGATCTGCTCTCGCCAGTGGCAGAGACAGCTTAGATCATCAGGCAGTACAAAAAATTTCTGTCGACTTCAGGGTCGATGTGACCCTTCGTCGCATTACCAAATATTTCTTTCATCGCAGCGCAACGCTGGCGAAATGACGTCAAGGTTCAGCAAACCCCGGCCATAGCGGGCTCAACGCCAAACAAGGTTGAGTCGCATTTATTTACTTATCCCTTCACCCTTGGAAACGTTACGTGCTTATGACAAATCGATCATTCCCTCGGTGACTCGCATTCGTTAGAACTGGTCTCAGGCCGCTTCGCAACGAAGTGGCACTTTCAGCCCGCCACGCCGGCAGCGGGCGCAAACCGGCAGAAAGACTCTGCCCGGCCTCGGAGAGGCCGACGGGACATTACAGTCAACAAGTGAGGGCAACACCCTATGAGAAGACTTAAGCGTGATCCGTTGGAAAGAGCATATTCACGTGGCTACCAATATGGGGTCACCGGCAAATCCCGCGAACTTTGCCCCTTCAATCTTCCTTCTGTTCGCCAAGCCTGGATCAACGGCTGGCGTGAAGGTCGCGGTGATAACTGGGACGGAATGACTGGCACCGCTGGCATCCATAGACTCAACGAAAATCACGCCGTTGGCTGAACGAGGACACTGAATTCGAGTCACCATGCACGCCCCATCCGGGCGGCGGGCTAAGGCCCAGGGGCCCCTTGACGGGGCCCTTTTTTATGCCTGCGTGATCATGCCCGCGGCATTGCGGCGATCGCGTCCACTGCCTCACGGATCAGCGCCGGCCCTTTATAGATGAAGCCTGAGTAGATCTGCACCAGGCTCGCGCCAGCGGCAATCTTCTCTGCGGCATGCCGGCCTTCGGTGATACCCCCAGCAGCAATAATCGGCATCTTGCCGCCCAGCTCGGCCGACAGCACCTTGACGATATGGGTGCTCTTTTCCAGTACCGGTGCACCGGAAAGGCCGCCCGCCTCCCCCCCATACGGCAGGTTTTCCACACCTTCACGGCCCATGGTGGTGTTGGTAGCGATCACCGCATCCATGCCCGATTCCATCAGCGTTGCCGCCACCAGCGCAGTTTCTTCATCACTCATGTCCGGCGCGATCTTGATCGCCAGCGGCACACGCTTGCCATGCTCGCCGGCCAGCTGTTCGCGGCGCTCGGCCAGGGCATCGAGCAGCTGCTTGAGCGAATCGCCGAACTGCAGGCTGCGAAGGCCTGGGGTATTGGGCGAGCTGATGTTCACGGTGATGTAGCTGGCGTGGCCATACACCTTGTTCAGGCAGATCAGGTAATCGTCGACCGCGCGCTCTACCGGGGTGTCGAAGTTCTTGCCGATGTTGATGCCCAGCACACCGTCATAACGCGCGGCGCGCACCCGCTCGAGCAAGTGATCGACGCCCAGGTTGTTGAAGCCCATGCGGTTGATGATTGCCGTGGCCTCTGGCAGGCGGAACAAGCGCGGCTTCGGGTTGCCCGGCTGCGCTCGCGGGGTCACGGTGCCGATCTCGACAAAACCGAAGCCCAGCTGGGCAAAGCCATCGATGGCCGCGCCATTCTTGTCCAGGCCTGCCGCCAGGCCGACCGGATTGGCGAAGTTCAAGCCCATCACCGACACCGGCAATGCCGCCGGCTGCTTGCACAGCGCGCCGTTGAGCCCGAGGCGGCCACCGGCGCCGATCAGGTCCAGGGACAGGTCATGGGAGGTTTCCGGGGAAAGCTTGAACAGCAGCTGGCGGGCCAGGGTATACATGGGCGGGCAAGGCTCAGGGGTGAGTGAGGTTGCGATTATAGCCAGCGTGCGGCCGGCATGACAGCGCCTTGGCACATGCGTTGCTACATCGCCTGCACACAGCCTATTCAGTACAGGCGAGGATCTACGTGAATACATCACCCCTGGCATGGGTCAACGGCAGCGATGCGCCAGAAAAACCCAGCCTCGATATCGGTTTCATGGCCCTGACCGATTGTGCTTCGGTTGTGGTAGCGGCCACCCAGGGCTTCGCCCAGCAACACGGCCTGACACTCAACCTCAAACGCCAGGGCTCATGGGCCGGCCTGCGCGACAAACTGGCCAGCGGTGAACTGGATGCCGCTCATTGCCTCTATGGCCTGGTCTATGCCGTGCACCTGGGCATCGGCGGGGTGCCGGCCAGCGACATGGCGGTGCTCATGGGGCTGAACCAGAATGCCCAGGCCATCAACCTCTCCCCCGCCCTTCAGCGCAAGGCTGTGACCACACCTGAAGCACTGGCACGTCACGTGCACCAGCAGGGTGCAAAACTGACCTTCGCCCAGACATTCCCCACTGGCACCCATGCCATGTGGCTGTATTACTGGCTGGCGAGCCAAGGCATTCACCCCCTGCACGACGTCAATAGCGTGGTGGTGCCACCGGCGCAAATGATGGCGCACATCCAGGCTGGCCGGATCGATGGCTTCTGCGTCGGCGAACCCTGGGCAGGCGCCGCCGTAGCGCAGGGCCAGGGCTTTACCCTGGCTACCAGCCAGTCGATCTGGCCCGACCACCCGGAAAAGGTCCTGGCCTGCGCCCGCACCTTTGCCGAGCAGTACCCAAACAGCGCCCGGGCGCTGGTCAAAGCGATCCTCGCCGCCAGCCGCTTCATCGAACAAAGCCAGGAAAATCGCCACGGCACCGCGCAACTGCTCAGCGGCAGCGCCTACCTGGATACGCCCATTGAAAACATCGAACCGCGGCTGCTCGGGGTGTATCAGGACGGCCTTGGCAACCACTGGCAGGACCATCATGCCCTGCGCCTGTTCGATCAGGGGCGGGCCAATGTGCCTTACCTGTCCGACGGCATGTGGTTCATGACCCAGTTCCGTCGCTGGGGGCTGCTGCGCGATGATCCCGACTACCTCGGCGTGGCGCGCCAGGTCCAGCAGTTGGCGCTTTACCAAGAAGCCGCCGATGCGCTGGGCGTGGCTTGCCCTGGCACGCCCATGCGCAGCAGCCTGCTGATCGACGGTATCCGCTGGGATGGCAGCGACCCATACGGCTACGCCCGCAGCTTCAGCCTGCACGCCTTGGGCGATACGCCCGATGCCCGTATCGGTCTGTGAGGGTCACCAACATGCTGCGCATCCTGCTGATCGACGATACCCAGAACAAGCTCGGCCGCCTCAAGGCTGCACTGCGCGAAGCCGGCTTCGAGGTGATCGAGGCGCCAGACCTGACCATCGACCTGCCCGCCTGCGTCGAGATGGTGCACCCGGACGTGGTATTGATCGATACCGACTCACCCGACCGTGACGTGATGGAACAGGTGGTGATGGTGAGCCGCGACCAGCCGCGGCCGATCGTGCTGTTCACCGACGAGCATGACCCCGGGGTGATGCGCCAGGCGATCCAGGCCGGGGTCAGCGCGTACATCGTCGAGGGCATCCACGCCGCCCGCTTGCAGCCAATCCTGGACGTGGCCATGGCCCGCTTCGAGAGCGACCAGGCGCTCAAGGCCCAGCTGCAGGCCCGCGACCAGCAACTGGCCGAGCGCAAGCGCATCGAGCAGGCCAAAGGCCTGCTGATGAAAATGAAAGACTGCAACGAAGAACAGGCGTACACCCTGATGCGCCGGCAGGCCATGAGCCGCCAGCAGAAGCTGATCCAGGTGGCCGAGCAGATCATCGCCATGCACGAGATGCTGGGGTAAGCAGGCGCCCGTACAATGTTGGCCCAGCTCTTGCTGAAGATATCGCACCGGTAGCCAACGGCGGTTGCCCACAAACCCCGACAAAGACGTCGCTCACCCCTCCATGCCAGTGGACCGGGTAGCGGCGTCTTTTCGTTTCCGTTGCATTGCCGAGTGAGGTGTTCGATGAGTACCAGCTTCTGGAAATCCGGGCATGTGCCCACGCTGTTCGCTGCGTTCCTGTATTTCGACCTGAGCTTCATGGTGTGGTACCTGCTCGGCCCGCTGGCCGTACAGATCGCCACCGACCTGCAACTGAGTGCACAGCAACGGGGCCTGATGGTCGCAACACCCATCCTCGCCGGTGCCGTGCTGCGTTTTGTCATGGGCCTGCTGGTCGACCGCCTCTCACCGAAAACCGCCGGGCTGATCGGCCAGGTCATCGTGATTGTCGCCCTGGCCTGTGCCTGGTACCTGGGCGTGCACACCTACGAGCAAGCCCTGCTGCTCGGTGTGTTTCTCGGTGTTGCCGGCGCCTCGTTCGCCGTGTCGCTGCCGCTGGCCTCGCAATGGTATCCGCCGCAACATCAGGGCAAGGCGATGGGCATCGCTGGCGCGGGCAACTCCGGCACCGTCTTCGCCGCGTTGCTGGCCCCGGTACTGGCCGCAGGCTTTGGCTGGAACAACGTGTTCGGTTTCGCCGTGATCCCGCTGCTGGTGACGGTCGTGGTGTTCGCCCTGCTCGCGCGCAATGCACCACAACGGCCCAAGCCAAAGGCCATGGCCGACTACCTCAAGGCGCTGGGTGATCGCGACAGCTGGTGGTTCATGTTCTTCTACAGCGTCACCTTCGGCGGCTTCATCGGCCTGGCCAGCGCCCTGCCCGGCTATTTCAGCGACCAGTACGGCCTCAGCCCGATCACGGCAGGCTACTACACCGCCGCCTGCGTGTTCGCCGGCAGCCTGATGCGCCCGCTGGGCGGCGCCCTGGCCGACCGTTTCGGCGGTATCCGCACCCTGCTTGGCATGTACAGCGTGGCCGCCATCTGCATCGCTGCCGTCGGCTTCAACCTGCCCAGCGCCACAGCGGCCCTGGCGTTGTTCGTCAGCGCCATGCTCGGCCTGGGCGCGGGCAACGGTGCGGTGTTCCAGCTGGTCCCCCAACGCTTCCGCCAGGAGATCGGCGTGATGACCGGGCTGATCGGCATGGCCGGCGGCATCGGCGGCTTCCTGCTGGCAGCCGGGCTCGGCACCATCAAGCAGCACACCGGTGACTACCAGATGGGCCTGTGGCTGTTTGCCAGCCTGGGCCTGCTGGCCTGGTTCGGGCTGCACGGGGTCAAGCAGCGCTGGCGCACCACCTGGGGTTCTGCAGCGGTCACCGCAGCGCGGGTCTGAGGCGAACCGATGAGCCTGCAACTGAGTTTCGCCCAGGCCAGCGCCACGGGGCCGCGCGAGGAGAACCAGGACGCCTTGCGCCTGGTCACCCCGGCGCCGGAGCTTGCCGCCAGCAAGGGTTACCTGTTCGCCCTTGCCGACGGCGTCAGCCAATGTGCTGACGGCGGCCTTGCAGCACGTGCCAGCTTGCAGGCCCTGGCCATGGATTACTACGCCACCCCCGCCACCTGGGGCGTGGCGCAGGCACTGGACCGCCTGCTGTCGGCACAGAACCGCTGGCTGCGCGCTCAGGGCAGCCAGCCGCTCCTGACCACGCTCAGCGCGCTGGTGCTGCGCGGGCGCCGCTTCACCCTGGCACACGTCGGCGACTGCCGCGCCTATCGCTGGCACGACGGCCGCCTGCAGTGCCTGAGTGAAGACCATGTGTGGGACCAACCCGGCATGCAGCATGTGCTCAAACGCGCACTGGGCCTGGACCAGCACCTGCTGGTGGACTACCTGGACGGTGAGCTGCAGCCCGGCGAGTGCTACCTGTTGCTCAGTGACGGCGTCTGGGCCAGCCTGGGTGACCAGCACATCCAGGCCGTACTGCGCGAGCAGCCCGACCTGCAACTGGCCGCCGATACACTGGTCGCCAGCGCCCACCACAATGGCAGCCAGGACAATGCCAGCGCCCTGCTGGTACGGGTCGAGCGCGTGGGCACGGCCAACCTTGGCGATACCCTGGTCCAACTGCAGCAATGGCCCTTACCCCGCGAACTGCGCGAAGGCCAGGCAATCGATGGCTGGCAGATCGAGGCGCGCCTGGCACAAAGCCGCCAATCGCTGTTGTACCGCGTGCGCGACAGCCAGGGCCAGCCGTGGCTACTGAAAACCTTGCCCGCGGAACGCGAACAAGAGCCGGGCGCTGCCCAGGCGCTGTTGCTTGAGGAATGGTTCCTGCGCCGCGTAGCCGGCCGCCATTTCCCCGAACTGCACGCCGCCAGCCAGCGCCAGCACCTGTATTACGTGATGCGCGAGCACAGCGGCCGAACCCTAGCCGCCCAGCTGGCCGAGCAGGGCCCGTTGCCACTGGCACAGTGGCTGGAAGTGGCCCGCCAGTTACTGCAGGCCGTTGGTGTGCTGCACCGACGCAACTTGCTGCACCGTGACATCAAGCCCGACAACCTGCACCTGGGCGAAGACGGCCAACTGCGCCTGCTGGACTTCGGCCTGGCGTACTGCCCAGGGCTGTCCGAGGACCCGCGCCACGAACTCCCCGGCACGCCTTCGTACATCGCCCCGGAAGCCTTCGACGGCCAGCCGCCGAGCCCGCGCCAAGACCTGTACGCAGTGGGTGTGACGCTCTACCACCTGTTGACCGGGCATTACCCCTATGGCGAGGTCGAAGCTTTCCAGCGCCCGCGCTTTGGCCAACCGGTCAATGCCGCGCGCTATCGCCCCGACTTGCCGGAATGGCTGCAGCACAACCTGCAGCAAGCCGTGGCCACGGACCCGGCGCAGCGCTTCGAAACCGCTGAACAATGGTTGCTGCTGCTCGAACGGGGTGACCGCCAGGCGCTCAACAGCCATCCACGTCCACTGCTTGAACGGGAGCCACTGAAGGTCTGGCGCACCCTGGCCCTGCTGTCCCTGCTGCTCAACCTGATACTGCTGTTCAGCCTGTTCAAGGGCTGAGCACGCCTTGCCGATGAGGAAACCCTGATGAATGCGAAAGTCTGGCTGGTCGGTGCCGGCCCTGGTGACCCCGAACTGCTCACCCTGAAAGCCGTGCGTGCGCTGCAACAGGCCCATGTAGTGATGATCGACGACCTGGTCAACCCGGCCGTGCTGGAACACTGCCCGCAGGCACGGGTGATCGCCGTGGGCAAACGGGGTGGCTGCCGCTCCACGCCCCAGGCGTTCATTCAGCGCCTGATGCTGCGCCACGCACGGCAGGGCCGCTGCGTTGTGCGGCTCAAAGGCGGCGACCCGTGCATTTTTGGCCGTGGCGGCGAGGAGGCCTTGTGGCTGCAAGGGCATGGCATCGAGGTGGAAGTGGTAAACGGTATTACTGCAGGCCTGGCAGGCGCGACCCAGTGTGGCATTTCGCTTACCTCACGCGGGATCAGCCGTGGCGTGACACTGGTGACCGCGCACACCCAGGATGACAGCGAGCTGAACTGGACGGCGCTGGCACAGGGTGGCACGACCCTGGTGGTGTACATGGGGGTAGCGAGGCTGGAGCAGATTCGCCAGGGCTTGCTGGACGGCGGCATGGCGCCGGGGATGCCGGTGGCGATGATCGAGAATGCGTCACTGCCCGGGCAGCGCGAGTGCCGCAGCGACTTGCGGGGGATGCTGGAGGATGCGCGGGCGTTCGGCTTGCGCAGCCCGGCAATCCTGGTGATTGGCGAGGTGGCAGGGAACCTGGAGGCCCATCAGCGGATGGCGGCAGCCGGATGACGCGGTGTTCATCGGCTTAATGCCTTGCCTGGAAACCACATGCTCCAGACACGAAAAACCCGGCCGAGGCCGGGTTTTTCAGTGAAGCTTCAACCAATTACTTGGCTTGGGCTTCTACCTGAGCTTCAACGCGACGGTTGACAGCACGGCCTTCTTCGGTGGCGTTGTCGGCAACCGGACGGGTTTCGCCGTAGCCAACCGAGTCAACACGAGTCGACTCAACACCGTACTGCTGGGTCAGCACGTCTTTGACGGCGTTGGCACGACGCTCGGACAGCTTCTGGTTGTAAGCGTCTGGGCCCACGGAGTCAGTGTGACCTTCAACCACGGTGGTGGTCTGTGGGTACTGCTTCATGAAGTCAGCCAGGTTCTTGATGTCGCCGTAGCTGTTAGGCTTGACGACCGACTTGTCGAAGTCGAACTTGACGTCCAGCTCAACGCGAACGACTTCGGCAACAGCCGGGCAGCCATCAGCGTCAACGGTAACGTTGGCTGGGGTGTCCGGGCACTTGTCGACGTTGTCGCAAACGCCATCGTTGTCGCTGTCGGAGCAGACTTCAGCAACTGGAGCAGGAGCCGGGGCAACTTTGCCACCGCTGCCACCGAAGTTCAGACCCACACCAACGGACGGGCCCCACTCGGTGTTGCCGTTGTCGATGTTGTACATGGCTTCAACGCCGGCACGGGCGAAGAACATGTCGGTGATGTACCACTTGGCGCCAGCGCCAACGTTGGCGAAGGTGGAGTGGTCACGGCCGCTACGAGTGGCCTGGCCCAGGCTTTCGTGAGCGAAACCAGCGGAAACGTACGGACGCAGCGCGTCGCCTACGGTACCGAAGTGGTAGGTAGCGTCGAGCTTGGCTTTGGAACCTTTGATGTCTTTGTTGAAGACTTCGCCACGAGCGTTGTGGGTCTCGTTGTAGCCCAGGTCCAGGGAGACGTCGTCGGTCAGGAAGTAACCGAGGCGAACACCAGGGTTGGTGCCGTCGTTCTGGAAGTTGCGCTCGCTGTCGTAGTACTGCTTGGTCACGTTGCCTTCGATTTCGACAGCGCCTTGGCCTTGTGCCAGAACGCCGAACGAAGTAGCAGCAACGAGCGAGCCAATGGCCAAGCCCAAGGTGTTTTTCAATTTCATCCGTTAAATCCCCATCTGGTGATAGTTAAGCAGTCCCACCAAAATCCGGCGGACAACTCGACGGCAAGTCTAGCAGAACTTGCCGATTCGTTAGAGATATTCGCAAGGGGCTAAGTTTCATCCATACCTGCAAATTTCTCTCTAAGCTTGTCCAGCGCACGCTTGTAGCGCATTTTCGTTGCGCTCAGGCCCATGTGCATGATATCGGCGATCTCCTGAAATTCCAGTTCCGCAACAAATCGCAGCACCAGAATTTCCCGGTCGATCGGGTTCACGTACACAAGCCATTTGTCCAGGCCACCCTTTTCTTCGGGTTTGGGTGCCTTGTCTTCAGACGCCTCTTCAACAGGGTCAAGACTCAAGGCATCCATCAACCGACGTTTGCGGCGCTCCTTGCGGTACTGGGTAATGCACTCGTTATAGGTAATGCTGTAGAGCCAGGTCTTGAACTTGGATTTACCCTCGAAGTTCTTCAGACCGTAAAGCACCTTGAGCATCACCTCCTGACAGACATCGTCAGCATCCCGGTCGTTCCCCAAATAACGCGCGCACACGTTGAACAGGGTCCGCTGGTAGCGCCGCATGAGCTCTTCATAGGCGCGGGTAACGTGATACAGCTCCTCATGCGAACGCGCCACCAACTCCTCGTCGGTGAGCTCGCGCGGGTCGTAACGCATGGGCGGCGAATGAACTTTATTCAAAACGGATCTGGCCGACAGTCAGGTCAATGTCGCCGCTCGGCCACGTGGGCGGATTTCTGCGGCGGCATACATTAACAGCTTTTGGACAATTAGCGGCTATTGACGCGTTGCTCGAGCAGCACACGATTAGACAACGACACCAGTTCGCCATCATCGGTCAGCAACGTCGTCTTTACCGTGCCGATCTCCTCGATCTGCCCCTCGACCTCTCCAATCCGCACCTGCTGGCCGACCTGGTAAAGCTCACGCACATAGATACCAGCCAGAATCTGCCCGGCGATTTCGCGACTGCCGAGCCCCATCGCAAGCGCAACGGCCAGACCAACGGTAATCAGCCCGATCACGATCACGTGGTTGAGCAGGTCGGTCTTGACCTCGAGCTGGCTGATCGCCACCGAAATACTGATGATGATCACCAGGCCTTGGGTAATGCGCCCAAGGCCTGCGGAATACTCAAGGCCGATACCTTCGGCAGCGCCACGCACCAGGCCATTGGCCACTTGCGCCAGCAGCACGCCAACCAGCAACACCAAGGCCGCACCAAATACCTTTGGCAGGTAGAGGGCAAGCATGTCGAGGGTTGCGGAGACGCGCTCGAGGCCCAGCGATTCGGCAGCAGAGACCAGGAAAATCAGCAGTACGAACCAATAGACGATCTTGCCGATCAAAGTCGAGATCGGCACCTGAATGCCGCCACGGCTGAGCATTTTGGTCAAGCCGGTACCGGCCATCAGGCGATCCAGACCAAACTTGGCCAGCAGCTTGGACAACAGCGTATCGAGCAGCTTGGCCACCACGAAACCGAGCAGCACCACGACCAGCGCGCCGAACAGGTTGGGGATGAAGTTCGCCACCTTGGTCCATAGGGCGGTCATGGCAGTGACCAGGCTCTGGGTCCAGAGATCGAGTTCCATATTCAATCGGCCTTATCAGCTTTGCTGCCGTCGGCAGCGTTACGGGCAGAAGAGCGGCGCACCGGCGCGACATGCGCCGAGCCATTGTTCACGGCGATCAGCAGCGCCTGGCTCCAGCGGCCAAGCAGGCTGAACAGGTCACCGGCGCCAACCTGGCGGTTGGCGGTTTTCAGCACGCGACCCAGGCACGCAGCGTCGTCACGGTCCTCACCGGACGGCGACGCGTTGAGCAGGTCACGCAGGGATTGTTCAAACGGATCGTGCATGTGCACCTCGCGCAATGTCAGTCAGAGACGAGAGCGACAGACGCCGGGTCACACTTCGGCTCATGTGGCGGCCGGCTTGCCAGCGACAAGGCCGGTACATTCCAATAAGCATTCAAACCCACCGCAGCCGTCGGAACAGCCACCACTGCCCCACCGCAAGCCCGAGCACGACAATACAGGCAAACAGGAAACCATAGGGGTTTTCCGCCCCCGGAATGCCGCCGACATTGATCCCCAGCAACCCGGTGACGAAGCTCATAGGCAGGAAAATGCAGGTGATGATGCCAAAGCGATACATGGTCCGGTTCATCCGCTCGCTGCGCCGCCGGTCCTCGCTTTCCAGCACCAGCGCGGCCCGCTCACGGGCCAGCTCCAGCTCTTCCAGGTAGCGGATCAGGCTGTTGTTCAGCTCGTTCCAGTAGTCTGCGTCCGCATCGGCGAACCAGCTCCAGCGGCTGCGCGACAGCTGGGCATAGATCTCCCGCTGCGGGGCGAGAAAACGCCGCAGGCCGGCGGCTCGGCGACGAATCTGCTGCAAGCTGCCGTGCTCAGGGCTGTACCGTTCGTCGGATTCAACCTTTTCTTCCTCCAGATCGACCAGCTCCGACAGATCGTTGACCAAACCCTGCACTTTCTCGGTGAGCAATTCGCCCATCAGCAGCAGCAACTCGGACGCCGATCTGGGCCCCCTGCCCTCGTCCAGCAGACGGAGAATTTCGTCACTGGCGCGCAAAGGCCGCAAGCGCAGCGAAATGACCCGCCGCGCCTGGGCGAAAATACGTACCGATACCATGTCTTCAGGCTCGGCGCCCGGGTTGAGGTTCACCCCACGCAAGAACAACAGCAGCTGTTCATCGGCCAGCGGCAACAGGCGCGGACGGGTGTTTTCCTCCAGCAGCAGGTCGCAGGCGAACTCACTCAGGCCGCTCTCTTGCTGCAGCCAGGTACGGGTCTGGGGATGACTGCGATCCCAGTGCAGCCACAGGCTTTGCTGTGGCTGCAACTGCAGATCGTCCAGCTCGGTCCGGGGGATCGAGCGCGCGCCGCCTTTACCATCGAGCACCAGGGCGTGCACCAGCCCCCACTGCGCGTTGTCTTCCTCGAACATCAAAGCTCCATCAGCGCGTGCGGCGCATCACTGCGGCATTTCCAGCGGGCTTGGCGAGACGATCACACCATTGTTGTCGGCATACACATACTCGCCAGGGCGGAACGTCACGCCGGCAAAGGTCACAGCCACATTGAGGTCGCCGATACCGCGCTTGTCGGTCTTCATCGGATGGCTGGCCAGCGCCTGCACACCGACGCTGGTCTGGATCAGCACATCGACGTCACGCACGCAGCCATAGATCACCAGGCCTTCCCAGCCGTTCTTGGCAGCCTTTTCGGCAAGCATGTCACCGAGCAATGCACAGCGCAGCGAACCACCGCCATCGACCACCAGAACCTTGCCCTTGCCGTCGAGCTCAACCTGCTCTTTGACCCGCGAATTGTCCTCGAAGCACTTGATGGTAACGATCTGGCCACCAAATGAATCGCGGCCACCGAAGTTGCTGAACATCGGCTCCAGCACCTGGACCAGGTCCGGGTAGGCGTCGCACAGGTCGGGCGTTACGTAATGCTGCATGGGAAGCTCCTGTCAGTCACAACGAAAGCGGGTGTCTGCCAAGGCTACACCGGGGAGGCAGTCGCAGTCATCCGGGACTGCTCGGTCATCTGTATTTCGCCTGTCGTAGCCCAAGCGGGCCACGACACCCAGCAGAAAATCAGCTGACCGTGACTGGCTCCGTAACCACGGTCGCCCCATGCACCGGCAGCAACGGCTGGCGCAACCAGCGTTGCACCAATGGCCACACCTGCGCCTGCGCCGCCTTGCTCACCAGCATGTCGACATGCCCGAACGCCTCGAAGCCTTCCTCGCGTCCCAGCCTGAGGAACTGCTTGCGCTCGCCACCCAACTGATCGAACAGCTTGCGACAAGCCCACACCGGGTCCTGGAAGTCTCCCGCGCCAGCCACTGCCAGCACCGGCACATCCACCTCGGCAAGCCCCGCCCACCAGTCACTGTCCTCGTCACCAAAACGGCCAAACAGGCCGTGCCAACGCATGCTTTCCAGCGCCAGGCCTATCGGCTCATCCTCAGGCCCGCGCTTGAAGCGCGGGCCGGAAATCTGCCCCCAACGCCTGAGCAGCAGCTTTGCGCCCCAGGTCAGGGGTGGCACCTTCAACGGCCAGTACACCCGGCTGATCTGGGTACCGAAAAACGCGGCACTGGCGACCTGCCCGGACTGCAGAAAACCACCGCCAAGCGCTGCCGCCAAGGTGGTACCGCCAAGCGAATGGCCTATCCAGTGGGGGGCTGAACCGGACTGTTCTTCAACGAAGGCCGCGATCAGCGGCAAGTCATAGCGGGCATAATCAGCGACCCGGTTGTGCCGCCACTTGTGGTTGCGCGGCGACAACCCGTGGCCACGCATTTCCGGGATCCAGACATCGAAGCCCGCACGTGCCAGGTAAGCCCCCAGGCCAATGCCCTTGGGCGAATACCAGAAACGCCGATTGGAGAAACTGCCATGCAGGAGAATAACCGGCACGCCTTGGGCGCCACCCTGGTCGGCCAGCCCCAGGCGGGTCACGGCCAGTTCGACGCTGGGGTCAGGGCTGTTGCCGGCCTTGATCCGGTAGACGTCTTCACTGAGATCACCGCGGCGCTCGGCACTGAGCAAGGCCACGGGGAATAGAACACTGCTGCTTTGCATAAGGTTGCTTGATGCACAAAAAAGGGCGGGATCCATCACTGGAACTCGCCCTGGAAAAAACCAGGCGGGGGCACGCCAGACGCGCCCCCGCATTTCATCTATCAGACCGCGCCCTGGCCCTCGGCCAGGAAGAACCAGGTCTCGAGTACCGAGTCGGGGTTCAGCGACACGCTTTCGATGCCTTGCTCCATCAGCCACTTGGCGAGGTCCGGGTGGTCCGACGGGCCCTGACCGCAAATACCGATGTACTTGCCAGCCTTGTTGCACGCCTGGATGGCATTGGCCAACAGCTTCTTCACCGCCGGGTTACGCTCGTCGAACAGGTGGGCGATGATACCCGAGTCGCGGTCCAGGCCCAGGGTCAGCTGGGTGAGGTCGTTGGAGCCGATGGAGAAGCCGTCGAAGTACTCGAGGAATTCTTCAGCCAGGATGGCGTTGGACGGCAGCTCGCACATCATGATCACGCGCAGGCCATTGTCACCACGGGCCAGGCCGTTTTCGGCCAGCAGGTCGACCACCTGGCTGGCTTCGCCCAAGGTGCGCACGAACGGCACCATGATCTCGACGTTGGTCAGGCCCATCTCGTTACGCACGCGCTTCAGTGCACGGCATTCGAGCTCGAAGCAGTCACGGAACGACTCGCTGATATAGCGCGAAGCACCGCGGAAGCCCAGCATCGGGTTTTCTTCTTCCGGCTCGTACAGTTTGCCGCCGATCAGGTTGGCGTACTCGTTGGACTTGAAGTCCGACAGGCGCACGATGACCTTTTTCGGGTAGAAGGCCGCCGCCAGGGTGCTGATGCCCTCGACCAGCTTCTCGACATAGAAGCCGACCGGGTCGTTGTAGCCGGCGATGCGCTTGTCGACGCTTTCTTTGAGCTCCGGCGGCAGGCCGGCGTAGTTCAGCAGCGCCTTGGGGTGCACGCCGATCATGCGGTTGATGATGAACTCAAGGCGCGCCAGGCCGACACCGGCGTTGGGCAACTGGGCGAAATCGAAGGCGCGGTCCGGGTTGCCGACGTTCATCATGATCTTGAACGGCAGGTCGGGCATGGCATCGACCGAGTTCTGCTTGACGTCAAAGCCCAGTTCACCTTCAAAAATGAAGCCGGTATCGCCTTCGGCGCAGGACACGGTCACGCCCTGGCCATCCTTGAGCAGCTGGGTGGCGTTGCCACAACCTACCACTGCCGGAATACCCAGCTCGCGGGCGATGATCGCCGCGTGGCAGGTACGCCCACCGCGGTTGGTGACGATGGCGCTGGCGCGCTTCATCACCGGCTCCCAATCCGGGTCGGTCATGTCGGAGACCAGCACGTCGCCCGGCTGCACCTTGTCCATCTCGGACACGTCCTTGATCACGCGGACCTTGCCCGCGCCGATGCGCTGGCCGATCGCGCGGCCTTCAACCAGTACGGTGCCCTTCTCCTTGAGCAGGTAACGCTCCATGACGTTGGCGCTGGCGCGGCTTTTCACGGTTTCAGGGCGGGCCTGCACGATGTAGAGCTTGCCGTCGTCACCGTCCTTGGCCCATTCGATGTCCATCGGGCGCTGGTAGTGCTGCTCGATGATCATGGCCTGCTTGGCCAGCTCGCTGACCTCGGCGTCGGTCAGGCAGAAGCGCGCACGTTCGGCACGGTCGACTTCGACGGTCTTGACCGAGCGACCGGCCTTGGCCTCGTCGCCGTAGATCATCTTGATCGCCTTGCTGCCCAGGTTGCGGCGCAGGATGGCCGGGCGGCCGGCCTGCAGGGTGTTCTTGTGTACGTAGAACTCGTCAGGGTTGACCGCACCCTGCACCACGGTTTCGCCCAGGCCGTAGGCGCCGGTAATGAATACCACATCGCGGAAACCCGACTCGGTGTCGAGGGTGAACATGACACCGGCGGTGCCGGTTTCAGAGCGGACCATGCGCTGCACGCCGGCCGACAGGGCCACCAGCTTGTGGTCGAAGCCCTGGTGCACGCGGTAGGCGATGGCGCGGTCGTTGAACAGCGAGGCGAACACTTCCTTGGCCGCGCGGATCACGTTATCGACGCCACGGATGTTGAGGAAGGTTTCCTGCTGGCCGGCAAAAGAGGCATCCGGCAGGTCTTCAGCGGTGGCCGAGGAACGCACGGCGACGGCCATGTTGTCGTTGCCAGCGGCCATCTCGGCGAAGGCCGTACGGATTTCCGAATCCAGTCGAGCCGGGAACTCGGCCTCCATGACCCACTGGCGAATCTGCGCGCCGGTCTTGGTCAGGGCATTGATGTCATCGACATCCAGCGCGTCGAGCGCGGCGTGAATGCGGTCGTTCAGCCCGCTTTGCTCGAGAAAATCACGGTACGCCTGAGCCGTAGTGGCAAAGCCGCCCGGCACCGACACGCCGGCACCGGCGAGGTTACTGATCATCTCGCCCAGGGATGCGTTCTTGCCCCCCACATGCTCCACATCATGGACGCCGAGCTTATCGAGGGAAACTACGTACTCTACCAAGGTGATCTCTCCACTAACTGTATTGGAAAAGCTCAAGGGCGCCCGCCTGCCTTTTGACTGGGCCGGACGCTTGTGGCCTGTACCTGGAAAATAAGTGAGAATGCCGACAGCCGCATTCGGCAAACCGAACTTATCATATCCAAGAAACGTCATCAGCTTAAGGCCCAGATCGCAAATGAAACGAACCGCGTTCTTCATCTCCGATGGCACCGGCATCACTGCCGAAACCCTGGGCCAAAGCCTGCTCGCGCAATTCGATAGCATTCCATTCAACAAATTCACCCGTCCGTACATCGACACGCCGGACAAGGCGCGCACGATGGTGCAGCAAATCAATGCCGCCGCCGAGCGCGACGGCATGCGCCCGATCATCTTCGACACCATCGTCAATCAGGACATCCGTGAGATCCTGGCGACGTCGAACGGCTTCATGATCGACATCTTTTCGACGTTTTTATCCCCGCTCGAGCAGGAATTGACTGCCCATTCGTCGTATTCCGTCGGCAAGTCCCACTCCATTGGCGGTAATTCCAACTACATGGAGCGCATCGAAGCGGTGAATTTCGCGCTCGACAACGACGACGGCGCGCGCACCCATTATTACGACAAGGCCGACCTGATCCTGGTCGGCGTATCGCGTTGCGGCAAGACCCCGACCTGCCTGTACATGGCGATGCAGTTCGGCATTCGCGCGGCCAACTACCCGCTCACCGAAGACGACATGGAGCGCCTGCAGCTGCCGGCGGTGCTCAAGAAGCATCACAACAAGCTGTTCGGCCTGACCATCGACCCCGACCGCCTGACCGCCATCCGCCACGAGCGCAAGCCCAACAGCCGGTATTCGAGTTTTGCCCAGTGCGAGTTCGAGGTACGCGAGGTCGAGAGCCTGTTCCGGCGGGAGAACATCCCCAACATCAACTCCACGCATTTTTCGGTGGAGGAGATATCGGCAAAAATCCTGGTGGAAAAAGGCGTGGAGCGGCGGTTCAAATAACACAAGGCCGCTCCTACCTGGGGGCCGATCATCCGTAAGGCGGGCGCCAGCATGAAAAAGCCCCGGCATCACTGCCGGGGCTTTTTCATTTCAGCGACCGATCAGGACGGCACCGCCACCGCCTGCCCGCTCATCGCCAGGTCGACCAGCTCGCGGTTGGCCACCGCGTACATCGCATAGTCGGTACCCGTCGCATTGCGCAGGTCGTCGAGCATGGCACGCCAGCGCTCGACCATTACCCGATGTTGCTCGGCCCACAGCGCCACGCGGGCATCCATGTCTTGCGGGGCATCGACCATCTGCAGCACCGAGATGGTGATGGCCCGTTGCTGCAGGTCGATATCGTCGCGGAACGCCTCGCGGGCCAGGGCCTGCCAGTTGTTCTCCACCGGCAGGTTGCTGATTTCCTGCAAGTACCAGGTCAAGTCCAGCGCACTGCCCACGGCGAAGAACGCCTTGGCCACCTGGGCCGGCTCATGCCCGGTCACGTCTGCCGCCTCGATGATCGGCAGCAACGTGTACAGGTGGCTGGTGCCTGCCACCATGCGTGCGAGCAACTCCGGCACGCCGGCATCGACGAAGCTCTGATAGCGGACCATCCAGCGTTCGCGGGTCGGGCCCTCCAGCAGTTCGTCGAGCTTGAGCCCCAACTGGGCGATTTTCGGCCCGAAGTGCGCGGTATCGCGCCCGGCATCCTGCTCGTTGCGCCGGCTGCGCAGGAACCAGCGGGTCGCGCGGCGCCCCAGACGCATCAGCTCGTCCATCAGGGTCAGCTGGATTTCCGCCGGCACCTGGTAGTCCAACGCCTCTATCTGGCGGAACCAGTGCGGCAGATGGAAGATGTCACGCACGATCACATAGGCCCCGGCAACATTGGCCGGGCTCATGCCGGTCGACTCTTTCAGCCGCTGGACGAAGGTGATGCCCATGTTGTTGACCAGGTCGTTGGCGATCTGGGTACTGACGATCTCGCGCTTGAGGCGGTGGCGGCGCATGGCTTCGCCGAACTTGCTGACCAGCGACGGCGGGAAGGCGGTTTCCATGTCGCGGGTCAGGTAGTCATCGTCCGGCACCAGCGACTTGAGCAACTGCTCCTTGAGGTCGATCTTGCTGTAGGAAATCAGCACTGACAGCTCGGCACGGGTCAGGCCCTGGCCGGCCGCCAGGCGATCGGCCAACTGCTCCTCGGTCGGCAGGAACTCGATGGCACGGTCCAGCTTGCCACGGCTCTCGAGGTCGGCCATCAGGCGCTTGTACTCGGCGATCCGCTCGCGGGCGCGACGCGCCGCCAACGAAAGCGCCTGGGTCTGCTTGTAGTTGTTGCCAAGCACCAGCCCGCCCACTTCATCGGTCATGCTGCCAAGCAGCTGGTTGCGCTGCTTCTCGGTCATGTCGCCACCCTGCACCACTTCGTTGAGCAGGATCTTGATGTTGACCTCGTGGTCGGAGCAGTCCACCCCACCGGCGTTGTCGATGAAGTCGGTATTGGTGGCACCGCCGTTGAGGCCGAACTCGACACGGCCGAGCTGGGTCATGCCGAGGTTGCCGCCCTCGCCCACCACCTTGCAGCGCAGTTCGTTGCCGTTGACCCGCAACGCGTCATTGGCCTTGTCGCCGACATCGGCGTGGCTTTCGCTGCTGGCCTTGACGTAGGTACCGATGCCCCCGTTCCACAGCAGGTCTACCGGCGCCTTGAGCAATGCATGCAGCAGCTCGGTCGGTGTCAGCCGGTCGGCCTCGATGGCGAAGCGTTCCTTCATTTGCGGCGTGATGGCGATGCTCTTGGCACTGCGCGGGAAGATCCCGCCGCCTTCGGACATGATGCTGGTGTCGTAATCGCTCCAGGCCGAACGCGGCAAGTCGAACAGCCGCTGGCGCTCGGCGAAGCTGCTGGCCGGGTCCGGGTTCGGGTCGATGAAGATGTGCAGGTGGTTGAACGCCGCTACCAGTTGCAGCTTGTCGGACATCAGCAGGCCGTTGCCGAACACGTCACCGGCCATGTCACCGACGCCGATGACGGTGATCGGGTCCTGCTGCACATTGATGCCGCGCTCGCGGAAGTGGCGCTGCACGCCTACCCAGGCACCACGGGCGGTAATGCCCATCTTCTTGTGGTCGTAGCCGGCAGAGCCACCCGAGGCGAAGGCATCGCCCAGCCAGAAGCCGTAATCGATGGCGATGCCGTTGGCGATGTCGGAGAAGGTCGCGGTGCCCTTGTCGGCCGCCACCACCAGGTACGGGTCATCGTCATCGTGACGCACCACGTTGGCCGGTGGCACCACGCCGCCGTCCTTGAGGTTGTCGGTAATGTCGAGCAGGCCCGAGATGAATATGCGGTAGCAGGCCACGCCTTCGGCGGCGATTTCGTCACGCGTGCCGCCCAGCGGCAAACGCCGTGGCAGGAAGCCGCCCTTGGCACCGACGGGCACGATCACCGAGTTCTTCACCTGCTGGGCTTTGACCAGCCCAAGCACCTCGGTACGGAAGTCCTCTTCACGGTCCGACCAGCGCAGGCCACCGCGTGCCACATTGCCGAAGCGCAGGTGCACACCCTCGACCCGTGGCGAATAGACGAAGATCTCGAACTTGGGTACCGGTTTGGGCAGCTCGGGGATCAGCTTGGGGTTGAACTTGAAGCTGAAGTACGACTTGCTCTGGCCGTTGGCATCAGGCTGGTAGAAGTTGGTGCGCAGGGTGGCCTTAATCAGGTCCAGGTAGCGGCGCAGGATGCGGTCCTCGTTGAGCACCTGGACATCGTCCAGGGCGCTGAGGATGGCTTGTTCCAGGCGTTGCTGCTTGTCGTCCAGGTCATCGGCAGTGAGCTTGCGCGCCAGGTAGAAGCGGGTCTTGAACAACCGGGTCAGCTCACGGGCGATGTCGGTGTGGTTGTTCAGCGTGCTGGCGATGTAGCCAAGGTCGAAGCCCAGGCGGATCTGCTTGAGGTAGCGGGCATAGGCGCGCAGCAGCGCCACGTCGCGCCATGGCAGGCCGGCGGTGAGCACCAGGCGGTTGAACGCGTCATTCTCGGCATCGCCCTGGACGATATGGATGAACGCGTCCTGGAGCACATCGTTGAGTTGCTGGATGTCCAGGCTCAAGCCTTCGCTGTAAGTGAAGGCGAAATCGTGGATCCAGTATTCACGACCACTGGCGTGGCGCAAGCGATAGGGGAACTCGCCCAGCACACGCAGGCCAAGGTTTTCCAGGATCGGCAGCACGTCCGACAACGCCAATGGCGTGTCCGCGTGGTACAGCTTGCAGTGCAGCAAGCGTTCGCCCAGACGCGTCAGCGGCTGGTAGAAGCTCATCGCCAGCGGCTTGCTTTCGGACAGGGCCAGCACATGTTGCAGGTCGACCACCGCAGAATGGGCGGCAAAGCGCTCACGGTAGCCGGCCGGGAAACCTTTGGGGAAATCGGCGAGAATATTGGTGCCCTGGGCTTCACCGAAGTTCTCCACCACCAGCGCGGCGTAGTCGTCATGCCACGAGCGGCAGGCCTGGATCACTTCGTTTTCCAGTTGCTGCGGGTCGATGGCGATACGGTTCTTCGGATCGACGCGCAGAATCAGCTGCACGCGTGCCAGCACCGATTCAGAGAAGAACGTCCAGAACTCGCAGTCGCTGGCCTTCAGGCGCTCCATCAGCACCTGCTGGATCTTCTGCCGCACTTCGGTGGAGTAGATTTCCCGTGGCACGTAGGCCAGGCAATAGCAGAAGCGCCCGTACGGGTCCTTGCGCAGGAACACACGGATCTTGTTGCGCTCCTGGATCTGCACGATCGACATCACCGTGCTGAACAGCTCGTCGACCGGGGTCTGGAACAGATCGTCGCGTGGCAGCACTTCGAGTACCTGGGCCAGCTCCTTGCCCAGGTGTGCCTTGGCGTCGAAGCCGGAGCGGCGCTCGACCTCGGCGACCTTGACCCGGATGTATGGAATGGCGTGCACGCTCTCGCCGTACACCGACGAGGTGTAAAGGCCCATGAAGCGGTGTTCCTTGAGCACCTTGCCATCGGCGTCCAGCTGGCGGATCGAGACGTAATCCGGGTAGGCCGGGCGGTGGACCCGGCTGGGCAGTGCAGCCTTGGCGAACGACAACAGCAGCGGCTCTGCAAGGTAAGCCACCGCGTAGTCTTCGATACGCAGCTCTTCAGGCGTCAGGCCCACACGCAGGCGGCGCGGCAAGCCCAGGAACGACTGCTCGTCGTAGACCATCTGGCCGCCGGCGCTGTCGGCCTGCACGGTGAATTCTTCATAACCGAGGAAGGTGAAGTGGTTGTCCAGCAGCCACTCGAGGAACGCCTTGACCTCACCCTTTTCGTGGTGCGCTGGCGCAAACGCGGTTTGCTCCACCTGCGCCATGACTTCCTGCAGCTTGGCTTTCATCGGCTCGAAATCGGCCACCGCCACCCGCACCTCGGCCAGCACCTGCTCGATTTCGCGGGTGAGCACCGTCAATTCGGCAGCGTTGGCGCAGCGGTCGATCTCCAGGTACATCAGCGATTCATGGCACACACCCTCGCCCTGGGTACCCTTGGGCAGCAGCTCGAGCAGATTGCCCTTGGCGTCACGACGCACGCTCAGCACCGTGGTCTGCAGCGTGTGAATGCTATAGCCGCGGCGGTTGAGCTCGGTACGTACCGAATCCACCAAGAACGGCAGGTCATCGTGCAGCACCTCGACCACGGTGTGGGTCGACTGCCAGCCATTGCGCTCGTAATCGGGGTTGTACACCCGCACCTGCGGATGCGCGGGGTCGAAGCGCTCGATGATGCGCCAGGCGGAAAGGGTACAGCCGGCCAGGTCCGACAGCCTGCGCTGGGTGAGTTCGTCCATGGAAATGATGCCGAAGAACTGTTCGGCGAACAGCGCCACTTGTGGCAGTGACTGCTCGCTGATGTGCTGCGCCAGGGCCGCTTGCAGTTGATGCTGGAAGTCGGCTTTGCTGGCTGCGGTGAAGAACGCCATCTGTGGTACTCCGCTTGGGCTTTGTAATAATTGAAGCGTCGCGTACATCCGACGATCACGGATCAACGATAGCCAACCCGTGGCAAGCCGGACGGTAATGTTCAGGGCTCGCGGAAGCTTAACGACTGATCGGTCATTACCGCTTGCAGCGCTGCGACAATTTCGGTCAAGGGGGGGAAACTTTACGTTTATCGATGCCCCCAAGGCTGTCAGAATTCACTTTCGTTTCCATTGACCCGAGCCGCCTTCATGCGAATCAACACCGCCCTGCTGTTCGCCACCCCTTGCGATGACGAGGAAGACAACATGGCGACCTTGTGCTGCCACAGCGACAAGGGGCAGATGTTCCTGCTCACCCGCTACCCGGATGAGGACACCGTGGACCTGACCCTGGACGATGAACCGTCGACGCTCGATGGCCTGAAGGTGACCCTGAGCGCAAAGCGCCTGCTGATCGAAGTGGCGGCCGGGGATCGAGATGCGTTGAAAGGTGACGAAACGCTGGAGATCGTGCTGACATCGGCAGGGACTGACCTGGAAGAGGTCGAACTGACCTTGCGCAACATTCTGGAGGGGACAGGGACCTTCGTCAGCGAGCTTTGATAGCCAATGTGCGCGTCGGCCCCCGGCGCGTGTCGGCGCATCGAAGCGCCCTTGATATCTTCAGCCCATGGCAAGGCCGGTACCTGCTTCAATCTACCGGGTTCTTGTGCAGCACCCTGCCCGCCTTGCCCGGCCGGTCGATGTAAAACGCGTCCAGCGCACTGTTATCCAGCCCTTTCACTGCGTTCCAATGCGCCGATGTGTGCACATACTTTGCCTGCAGCAACGCTCGTTCCTGGGGCGTCAGGCGCAGTTGCGCACATTGCCCGAGGGCAAACTCATGCAGTTTGCGGCTGACAGGCAGCAACTCTGCCGGCAGGTGATGCGCATCGTCACTGCCCAAGGGAGCGAACGGTACGCCACCGCGCACGGCCAGTTCACGCATGATGCTGAGGTAGACACGTGACAGATGGCCACTGACTTCACGTTCTCGGTACACAGCGGCATACACCTGCTTTTCCGGGTCATCACGCCTGGCTCGGCTGCCTTCGATCGGCACCTCCCAGCTGAGCAGCGTTGGCCGCGGATCGATCAGGCCGGCAAAAGTCGAGGTCAGCAGCCCATTGACCGCCGCATGGGCGCTTGTGCATTCGGCCGGCGTCGTCCGCGCGACCCGGCTCGACTGCGGTTTGCACAAAAGAACCTGCTCACGCATGCGCTCCCGATAACCGCCACCGATATTCGAGTGCACACCCGGCACGACAATGTCGTTGTCGCTGCGCACCAGCGGGAAGTTGTGGCGCCGTTCATCACCTGCCACCAGTTGCACCACTTGCCGGGCGATAAGCGTGTCCAGCCCGAGACGCAAACCGCCGTAGTGATCGCTGGCAGGGTCGAAGCTGCCTTGCAAAGGTGCAACGATGGCCGCCACCGTATCGAACAGACCCATGAAGTTGATCGCCCGGAGCCCGTGCAGCTCGGCCGGCAAGCCCACCTCATCCTTGCCCAGCCGGTTGGCCAGGTGCCTGGCCGCCGCAGCACCGCGACTGAAACCGAACAGGTCGAATTCGATGCACCCGGGTACAACCTGAGGATGCTCGGCCCGATAATCGCGCAGTTGCCTGCCAACCTCCGCCAGTGCCTGCTCTACCCGGGCCTCCACCCCCGCGCTTCCGCGACCAGTCGCCTGGGCGAAGGATGAGTCAGGCGCACCGTGCGTTGTACCGATACCTTCCACATAAACGCTGAAATGGACCTGCCCTTGCACCGGCCCGAAGGGATAAAGCGCGTGCAGCAAGGCAATGTTGCTGCGGGCATTGGCATAACTACCCCCTGCGCAACCGTGGCTGGTGGAGACCAAGGGTGCAGCGTTGCCCTGATTGTTGCCGGTGCCGTCGAAAAAAATGCCCACCCGCAGGGTTACCGGGGCAGGTATACCGGAGTGCTTGCTCATCATCATGCTCCTTCATGATTCGAAGGGCACAAGCAAGCGACAGATCTGCGCCACCGGAAATCGGAGAACACCTGAAACGCACGCGGATATTCCACCGCTTCAATGCGCATAAAAAACCGGGGCGTATTTGGTCGCCACCCCCCGGATAGATTAAAGTATCCACCCCTGCCAGGTCGGTCGCGCTCCGCTCCCGCCCTGGCCCAATCCCAGGAACCGCCGCCGATGGAACACCGTGAAGCGCTGATCGCGCTACGCACCTTTCTTTCCTCCCAGATCCTAGGCCAGGAAAAACTGGTCGAGCGGCTGTTGATCGTGCTGCTGGCCGACGGCCACATGCTGGTCGAGGGCGCCCCGGGCCTGGCCAAGACCAAGGCCATCAAAGAGCTGGCCGAAGGTGTCGAAGCGCAGTTCCATCGCATCCAGTTCACCCCTGATCTGCTCCCGGCCGACATCACCGGCACAGAAATCTACCGCCCGGAAACCGGCAGCTTCGTATTCCAGCAGGGGCCGATCTTCCACAACCTGGTGCTGGCCGACGAAATCAACCGGGCACCGGCCAAGGTGCAGTCGGCGTTACTCGAGGCAATGGCCGAACGCCAGGTCAGTGTCGGGCGCAGTACCTATGACCTGTCACCGCTGTTTCTGGTCATGGCCACGCAGAACCCGATCGAACAGGAAGGCACCTACCCGCTGCCGGAGGCCCAGCTCGACCGGTTCCTGATGCACGTGAAGATCGGCTTCCCCGATGCGGCGGTGGAGCGGCGCATTCTTGCCCAGGCCCGCGGTGAAGCGCTGGGTGGCGAAGTCAAGCCTGAACGGCGGGTCAGCCAGCAGGCCATCTTTGCCGCACGCAAGGAAATCCTTGGCCTGTACATGGCCGACGCGGTGGAGGAATACCTGGTGCAACTGGTCATGGCCACGCGCACACCGGCCAAGTTCGATACCGAGCTGGCCGACTGGATCGCCTATGGCGCCAGCCCACGCGGCTCCATCGCCCTGGATCGTTGTGCGCGGGCGCATGCCTGGCTGGCCGGGCGCGACTTCGTCAGCCCCGAGGACATCCAGGCCGTGCTGTTCGACGTGCTGCGCCACCGCATCATCCTCTCCTTCGAAGCCGAAGCGGCAGGGATCGACCAGGACCGCGTGGTCCAGCGCATCCTTGACGTCGTCGCCGTTGCCTGAGCCGATGCCCACCGCTCAGCAGGCCGAACCCGGCATCCGCATCGGCCTCGCCGAGCTCATCGACATGCGCCACCGGGTGCGCGAGATCCAGTTGTTCTCCCGGCCTGGCCAGCGCAGCCCGCTGGTCGGTCTGCACCACTCAAAACTGCGCGGGCGCGGCGTGGACTTCGACCAGGTGCGCGTCTACCAGGCCGGTGACGACGTACGCAACATCGACTGGCGGGTCACCGCACGCACCCAAGAGCCGCATACCAAGCTGTTCCATGAAGAACGCGAGCGGCCGATCTTCATCCTCGTCGAGCAAAGCCAGCGACTGTTCTTCGGCTCGGGGCTGATGTTCAAGTCAGTGCTCGCGGCCCAGGCTGCGGCGCTGTTCGGTTGGGCTGCGCTGGGCCACAACGACCGTATCGGCGGGTTGGTGTTCGGCGATGATGAGCACCACGAAATCAAGCCGCGGCGCAGCAAGCAAAGCCTGCTGCAGTTGCTCAACCGTATGGCGAAGGTCAACCAGGCGCTGCACACCGAAGCCGCGCCCCACGCTGACAGCCTGGGCCTGGCTTTGCGCCGCGCACGTGAAGTACTGCGCCCAGGCAGCCTGGCCATCGTCATTTGCGACGAGCGCTCGCTCAGCGCCCAGGCTGAACAGCACCTGGCGATGCTCTCGCGCCATTGCGACCTGCTGCTGATGCCGGTCTCCGACCCGCTCGACCATGCCTTGCCTGCTGCTGGCCTGCTGCGTTTTTCCCAGCGCGGTGCGCAGCTGGAGCTAGACACGCTGGACACCAACCTGCGCCAGGCCTACCGTCAGCAGGCCGAAGCGCGTATCGAACGCTGGGACTTGATGGCGCAAAAGCTGCGCGTGGTGCTGATGCCACTGAGCACCCAAAGCGAAATGATCGAACAGTTGCGCGAATACCTCAATGCCCAGCGCCCAGGGAGCAGTAAATGAATCCGCTGGATCAGCTGCAGCCGCTGATCGCACCCTCGGCGATTGGCCTGTGGCCACCGGCACCAGGCTGGTGGCTGCTGCTCGCCTTGCTGCCACTGCTGGCCTGGGGCCTTTGGCGGCTGCGGCGCTGGCGCCCGGGCAAGCGCCGGGTGGTGCGTGCCGAACAGCCGCTCGACCCGGTGCGCCTAGAGGCGCTGGCCGAACTTGCCCGCCTACCCCGCCCCTACGACGGCGCGCCGGCCGGGGCCTGGTTGCAGCAGATCAACGCCTTGCTCAAACGCCTGTGCCGCAACCATTACCCCGGGGCCAACAGCCATACGCTCAACGGCCGCCAGTGGCTGGCGTTCCTCGACAACCGCTGCCCGGCCGCCGGCCTGACCCGCTGGATGGTATTGGTCGAGGGCGCGTACAAGCCCGAGTGCAAGCTCGACGACAAGGCCATCGTCGGGCTCAGCCAGGCCGTCGAAACCTGGATTCGCAAACATGTTTGAACTGGCCTGGCCGTGGATCTTCGTGCTGCTGCCGCTGCCGTGGCTGGCGCGCCTGGTGCTGCCCGCCGCTGACAGCGGCGAGCCGGTGCTCAAGGTGGGCTTTCTCCACGAGCTGGAAGGCCTGGCCGGCCGGCGTGCGCGCCTGAACCTGCCAACCTGGCGCCAGCAGGCGCCGTTCGTGGTGATCTGGCTGCTGCTGTTGCTCGCCGCTGCCCGCCCGCAATGGCTGGGCGACCCGTTACCGGTGGCCGCCAGTGGCCGTGACCTGATGGTTGCAGTGGATGTGTCCGGCTCCATGGACTTCCCCGACATGCAGTGGAAGGACGACGAAGTCAGCCGCCTCGACCTGGTCAAGGCATTGATGGGCGACTTCCTGCAGGACCGCGAAGGCGACCGCGTCGGCCTGATTCTGTTTGGCAGCCAGGCCTACCTGCAGGCACCGCTGACCTTTGACCGGCGCACTGTGCGTACCTTCCTCGACGAAGCGCAAATCGGCATAGCTGGCAAAAACACCGCCATCGGTGACGCCATTGGCCTTGCGGTCAAACGCCTGCGCCAGCGCCCTGCACAAAGCCGCGTGCTGGTGCTGATTACCGACGGCGCCAACAATGGCGGGCAGATCCACCCATTGACCGCCGCCCGCCTGGCCGCCCAGGAAGGCGTGCGCATCTACACCATCGGCATCGGCGCCAACCCCGAGGCCAGCGGTACACCTGGCCTGCTCGGGCTCAACCCAAGCCTGGACCTGGACGAAGCCTCGCTCAAGGAAATCGCCGAGCTGACCCGCGGCGCGTACTTCCGCGCCCACGACGGTGCCGAACTGGACGCCATCGGCGATACCCTGGATCAGCTAGAACCCGTCGCCCAGCAGCCGACCCAGGCGCGCACGGCCAAGGCCCTGTATGCCTGGCCATTGGCCCTGGCCTTACTGCTCAGCGTGCTGCTGGTGGCGGCGGTGCAATGGCCAAACAACCTGCTGCAACGGGGCCTGCGCAAACCGCGCTTCCTGCAGCCCCACCCGCAATGGCGTGAGCGCCTTAAACGGCTGCGCTTGAGGAAGCGGCGATGATCGATCTGTGGCCGCAATGGTTGCGCCCCCTCTGGCTGCTGGTAGTGCCGCTGCTCGCCTGGCTGCTGTTCAAGCTGTGGCACCGGCGCAAGCGCGCCGGGCGCTGGCAGATGATCCTGCCCAAGGCATTTCACCCGGTGCTGCTCGGTGGCGGCAGTGGCAGCAACAGCAAACTGCCCTGGGTGGCCCTCGGCCTTGCCTGGTTGCTGGTCGTTCTGGCGCTGCTCGGGCCGAGCTGGCAGCGTGTGGAGGAATCCCGCCAACGCCCGGCCGACCCGCTGGTGATCCTGCTCGAACTGACGCCGCAGATGCTTGCCGAGGACACCCCGCCCAACCGGCTGCAGCAGGCTCGGCGCAAGGTCCTGGACCTGCTCGAACACCGCCGCGACAGCCAGACCGCCCTGATCGTCTACGCAGGCAGCGCACACACCTTGGTGCCGCTGTCCGACGACCTGAGCACCACGCGCAACCTGCTCGAGGCCATCGACCCTTCGATCATGCCGCAGCCCGGCCAACGCGCCGACCTGGCCGTGCAAAAAGGCCTGGCCCTGCTGGCGCAGAGCGGCCTGGGCCAAGGCCGCCTGTTGCTGATCGGTTCGGCATTGAGCGGCCCGGAACGCCAAGGCATCGTCCAGGCCCTGGGCCGCCAGGGCCCGAGCCTGTTGATGCTCGGAGTCGGCACCAGCGACGGGGCTCCGGTGCGCCAGGCCAACGGCGAGTTCCTCAAGGACGAGCAAGGCGCCATTCTGGTACCGCGCCTGGACAGCGGCGGCCTCAGGGCGTTTATCAACAGCACCGGCGGACGCTACCGTCATGCCCGCATCGACGACCTCGACCTGCGTGGCCTGGGCCTGTACGACAACCCGCGGATCCTGCGCAATGACGGCCAGAACGTGCAACTCGACAGCTGGGCCGACCAAGGCTACTGGCTGTTGATCCCCCTGTTACTGCTGGCCGCCTGCGCGGGTCGGCGCGGCTGGCTGTTCTGCCTGCCGCTGCTGCTGGCCCTGCCGCAGCCAAGCCAGGCCTTGGAGTTCAATGACCTGTGGTTGCGCCCCGACCAGCAGGGCCAGCGCCTGCTTGAACAGAACCGCCCGGCGGAGGCCGCCCGGCACTTCCAGGACCCGCAATGGCGCGGCATGGCGCTGTACCAGGCCGGCGACTACGCCGCGGCCGCCAAGGCCTTTGCCCAAGGCAATACGACAGCGGCCCACTACAATCGAGGCAATGCCCTGGCCCGCAGCGGCGAGTTGGAAGCCGCCCTGGATGCCTATGAGCAAGCCCTCGAGCGCCAGCCCGATTTCAAGCCGGCGCTGGATAACCAGGCACTGATCCAGCAGCTGTTGCAGCAACGCGAAGCACAGGCCGAGGAACAACCGGCCAAAGACGATGCCCAAGGCACACCCGGCAGCGAGACCGAGGGCAACAGCAGCTCGGCCAGCAGCCCGGCGCAGGGCACGCCCGGCAACGATGAACCGGCCAACGCCGAACAGCCCGGCCAAGACAGCAACAACAGCCAGGCCACTCCCGGAAACCAGGGTGGCGACGATGACAGCATCACCCAGCCGCCCAAGCGGCCGGTTTCCACCAGCCTGGACGCCGAGCAACGCCAGGCCCTGGAACAATGGCTGCGGGAAATCCCCGACAACCCGGCGCAGCTGCTACGCCGCAAATTCTGGTATGAACAGCAATTGCATCAGGAAACCCCACGATGAGTCGCCTCGGCGTCTTTCTCTTCAGCCTCTTCTGGGCCCTTCTGGCCCAGGCCGAGCCGACCCTGCAGGCCAGCGTCGATCGCACTCGCCTGGGCGCCGGCGAAACTTTGGAACTGACCCTAGAAAGCCAGGATGTGACCCAGTTCGGCAAGCCCGACCTGCGCGCCCTGGACGGCGACTTCGAAGTGCGCGGCACGCGCCAGTTGAATAGCCTGCATACCCTCGACGGCGAGACCCGCGCCAGCACCCGCTGGATCATTACCCTACTGCCAAGGCGTAGCGGCAGCCTGCGTATTCCTGAGCTGCGACTGGGCCAGTCACACAGCCAGGCCATCGATCTGCAGGTGCTGCAGGCCGACGCCAGCCGCCCGGACACTGCGTCCCAGATATTCGTCGAAGCCACGCTGGACAGCAACGAGGTCTATGTCCAGGCCCAGGCCGTGCTGACCCTGCGCATCTACCATTCGGTGTCGCTGTACGATGACAGCAGCCTGAGCCCGCTGCAGCTGGAAAACGCCAAGGTCGAGCCGCTGGGTGACTCACGCACCTATGAGAAGGACATCAACGGCGTACGCCACGGGGTGATCGAGACACGCTACGCACTCTATCCGCAGCACAGCGGCACCCTGGAAATCGCGCCGCTCACGTTCACCGCCACCGCCGCCGATAACGCTCAGCAGCCTGAGGGCGCTGCACGCACCGCTCGCCAGGTACAGGTCAGGTCGCTGCCGCTGCGCCTGACCGTACGCCCGATCCCCGCCGCCTGGCCCGCGGCCGAACCGTGGTTGCCAGCCCGCAGCCTGACCCTGGAGGAACACTGGAACCCCGACCCAGGCAGGCAGCAAACCCAGATAGGCGATTCGCTGACCCGCAGCATCACGCTGCGCGCCGAAGGGCTGTCCAGCACCCAGTTGCCGCAATTGCCCGCCACAGAAATCGCCGGGCTGCGCCGCTACCCGGACCAACCGCTGCTGCGCAACGAAATCAGCGAGCGCGGCATGACCGCCAACCGCGAGGAACGCGAAGCGCTGGTGCCGACCCACAGCGGCGAACTTGCCCTGCCGGCGCTGGAAGTCACCTGGTGGAATACCCGCGAGGACCATCTGGAGCACAGCAGCCTGCCGGCGCGTAACCTGAACGTGCAGGACAACCCTGCCCTGAGCGCCGACACCCCGGTAGGCGATGCCGGCAGCGCCAGCCATCTGCTCTGGCCTTGGCAACTCTGCACCGTGATTTTCGCCCTCACCACGGCGCTCGGTTTTACCCTGTGGTGGCGCGCCCGCTCGCAACCAGCGGTACTGCGCGCCGCGCAGACCGGCCCAAGCCCACGCACCCTGCTGGACGACCTCAAGCGCGCCTGCCAGGCCAACGACCCACAGGCCACCCGCCAGGCACTCGACGCCTGGGCGCGGCAGCAGCCGGAGACCTTGGCGGAGATGGCGGCGCGGTTCGTGCCGCTGTCGGATGCGCTGGATGGGTTGAACGGGGCGCTTTACAGCGAGAGTGGGCAGTATTGGCAGGGGGAGGATTTGTGGCGGGCGATTGGCACGATTCCACCGGCGGAACAGGTGTTGTTGCCTTCGGGTGAGCCGGGGAGCTTGCCGCCGCTTTATCCGAAGTGATTGGGAGAGGGGCGCAGCACTAAAGACAGGCCCCTCTCAGCCCGGATGCAATCCTGACCCCTCCCCCGCTGATCACCGGCAGCGATCAGATGAACCGATGCCCCTGAAACGGGTTCCAGCCCTGCTCCCCTTTGGTCTGTTTCAGGTAATAGGCATAATTGGTCAACATGCCATACAGCACGGCAAAGGCCACACTGATGCCCTGGTCCAGCGCCCGAGGCACCGCATTACCCGTGGCAGCCTCGTAAACACCTTCAAGCAGCCCGATGCCCATAATGATGGCCAGCATGACCAGGTTCTTCTTCCACATGCCCAGGACGAACCAGTAGATCGGGCCAAAGAAGAATCCGAGGAAATTGTTGTTGATCAACAATTTCTTGCGAAACGGCAAGGCGCGAAAAGCAGCTTTGTAACTCGTTTCACGTGGCCCGCCATGCTGATCGAAGAAAGCGAAACGCTCCTGCCATTTAGGCTTGAGGTTGGCGTAATCGGCCTGGATTTGTGGCGTGCTTTGCATAAAAATTCCTTTTCAAATTGGTTCCGGTAGCCCACACCAGCAGCATCGCAAGCGCCGCGGCCGGGGCGAAGATTAGATCATCGGCGATGGCCGGCAACAAGCGAGCAAATGGCCACTATGTCGACCCGTTCGCATAATGGAATGTCCCTGTAGCGCACTGCCCTCCCTTTCAACGCATCGAACACTGCCCGGCTCCAGACAATCGCCAAGCCACTTGAGTTACCATAACACCCTCCCTCGAGGGCTACCTTGGCGCTGTCATGACGCCAGATGCCGAAGCCTTCATGTCCCAATCCAACAGGTCATCCATGCGTCTGTTTCACACCTCCGACTGGCACCTGGGCCAAAGCCTGCACGGCCAAGAACGCGACTTCGAACACGCCTGCTTCCTCGACTGGCTGCTCGGCCAGCTGCGCTTGCGCCAGCCCGATGCGCTGCTGATCGCCGGTGATATCTTCGACACGGTCAACCCACCGGTCAAAGCCCAGGAGCGGCTTTACGACTTCATCGTCCAGGCCCACGAGCAACAGCCGAAGCTGGATATCGTGATGATCGCCGGCAACCATGACTCCGGCTCGCGCATCGAGCTGCCCGCCGCGCTCATGCGCCGCCTGCGCACCCACGCGCTGGGCCGTGTGCACTGGCTCGACGAAGGCCAGCTGGATGCCGAACGCCTGCTGATCCCGCTCACCAACAGCCGCGGCAAAGTGGCGGCCTGGTGCCTGGCCCTGCCCTTCCTGCGCCCGGCCGAGGTCACCGGCCCGCAGTTGGGCGACGACTACCTGCAGGGCATCAACCAGGTGCACCAGCAACTGATCGCGGCCGCGCAGAAAAAACGCAAGAAGGACCAGGCGCTGGTCGCCATCAGCCACGCGCACATGGCCGGCGGTGCTGTGTCTGAAGACTCCGAGCGCAGCCTGATCATCGGTAACGCCGAGGCCCTTCCGGCCAAACTGTTCGACAAGGCCATCAGCTACGTTGCCCTGGGCCACCTGCACAAGCCGCAGAAGGTCAACCGCGAAACCCGCATCCGCTACAGCGGCTCGCCGATCCCATTGTCGTTCGCTGAAATCAATTACCCGCACCAGGTGCTGGAAGTCGAGCTCGAGGGCACTGAACTGGTCAGCGTCGAAGCGCGCCCGGTGCCGCGCGCCGTGGCCCTGCAGCGCATCGGCCCTGCGCCGTTGGGCGAGCTGCTGGAGCAACTGGCCGAGCTGCCGGTGATCGACCTGCTCGAAGACCCCAACCGCCAGCCCTGGCTCGAAGTGCGTGTGCTCTTGGACGAGCCGCAGCCCGACCTGCGCCAGCAAATCGAAAGCGCATTGGAAGGCAAAGCGGTGCGGCTGATCCGCATCGGCGCCGAATATGCTGGCCGTGGTAACGACGAAGAAAGCGATCTTGAGTTCGTCGAACTGTCGCAGATGACCCCGCAGGACCTGTTCAGCCGCGCCTGGGAACAGGCCTATGGCAACCCCGTCGACGAACAGGCCCTGGCCGACTTCGCCCTGTTGCTGCAGGACGTTCAGCTGGAAGAGGAACAGCCATGAAGATTCTCGCCATCCGCCTGAAGAACCTGGCATCCCTGGCCGGCCCGGTCGACATCGACTTCACCGCCGAACCCCTGGCCAGTGCCGGGCTGTTCGCCATCACCGGGCCGACCGGTGCCGGCAAGAGCACCCTGCTCGACGCCCTGTGCCTGGCCCTGTTCGGCACCGTGCCGCGGCTTAACGCCATCGGCCGCGAAGCCAAGGTGCCGGACGCCGATGGCGACATCCCCACATCCGACCCGCGCAACCTGCTGCGCCGCGGTACCGGCAGCGGCTTTGCCGAGGTCGATTTCATCGGCATCGACGGCCACCGCTACCGCGCACGCTGGGAGGCCAACCGCGCCCGCGACAAAGCCAACGGCAAGCTGCAGCTCAGCCGCCAGAGCCTCTACGACCTTGACAGCGAGCAGGTGCTGGGCAGCGGCAAGAACGAATACAAGCAGCTGATCGAAGCCCGCCTGGGCCTGAACTTCGAGCAGTTCACCCGCGCGGTGATGCTGGCCCAAAGCGAGTTCAGTGCCTTCCTCAAGGCCGACGACAGAGAACGCAGCGAGCTGCTGGAAAAGCTTACCAACACCGCCATCTACACCCGCCTCGGCCAGCGCGCCTTCACCAAGGCGCGGGAAACCGGCGAAGCGCACAACGCACTGAAAGACCGTGCCAGCCACCTGCTACCGATGGTCGCAGAGGCCCGCGCCGAACTCGACGAGCGCCTGGAGCAGGCGCAGCAACAATTCAAGAACCACCAGGCGCGGCAGCGCCAATTGGAGCAACAGCGCAACTGGCTCAACGAACAGCGCCAACTGCAAGCCCAGCACAGCGAAGCCAGCGCGGCCTTGCAGGCTGCCGAGCAAGGCTGGCAAGCCCTGGCCGAGCAACGCCTCGACCTGCAACGCCTGGAGCGTCTGGCACCGCAGCGCCACCAGTTCCACCGCCAGCAAGTACTGACCGCGCAACTGGCGCCCTTGGCTGCGCAGATCGCAGCGCAACACCAGCAGCAAGGCGAGCTGCAGACACGCACCGGCGAACTGCAACAGGCGCTGCTGGCGGCCCGCCAGTCGCTCGCCGACAGCCAGGCCCAGCACAGCGAAAACACCCCGCGCCTGCGCCAGGCGTTCGCCGGCCAGGACAGCCTGGCACGGCTGGACAATGAGCTGACAACGCAACGCACGGCCAGCCAGCAGGCCGACCAGCACGTCGCCGAAGGGCAGCAGCAACTGCAGCAGCTGGAAGAAAACCAGCAGCGCAGCCTGCAACAGCTGGCACAGATCGATGAGGCACTGGCCGGTAGCCAACACCTCGCCGGGTTGGCAAACGCCTGGCAGGCCTACCTGCCCCAACTCAAGCAAGTGATGCTGATCGGCGGGCGACTGAGCAAGGGCCGCGAAGAGCTGCCGGGCCTGCAGGCTCAGGCCAGCCAGGCCAACGTGCAGTTGCAGGCGCAGCGCGACCATTACGAACTGCTGTTCCGCGAAGCCAAGGCCGAACCACAGGCGCTGGCCGAGCAGATCGACCTGCTCGGCGGCATGCTCCAGGACAATCGCAAACAGCAGCGTGCCGTCGAAACACTGTCGCGCCTGCATGGCCGCGAGCTGGAGTTGCGCCAGCAACTTGAGGCCATACGTGAGCGCCAGCAGCAGGCCATGCAACAACGCCAGCAACTGATCGGCGAAGGGACTGCAGCCAAGGCCGAGCTTGAGGCCGCCGAGCAGGCGCTCACCCTCACCCGCCAACTGCTGGAGCGCCAGCGCCTGGCGCGTAACACCAGCGTCGAAGAGCTGCGTGGCCAGTTGCGCGACGGCGAGCCCTGCCCGGTGTGTGGCAGCGCCGAACACCCATTCCACCAGCCTGAAGCGCTGCTGCAAAGCCTGGGCCGGCATGACCAGGCCGAAGAGGACGCGGCGCAGAAGCAGGTCGAATCCCTCAATGGCAAGCTGGTGGAACTGCGCACCCAGCTTGGCGTGGTCAACGCCCAGCTCAAGGACTACCAGCAGCAACAGGTACAACTGAGCGAGCAATTGCAGCCATTGGTTGCGCAGGTGCAGGCTCACAGCCTGTGGCCTGCCCTCGCCCCCCAGGACGACAAAGCCCGCACGGCCTGGCTGGCCAACCAGCTGCAGCGCCTGGACGATGAAATTGCCAAGGACGAGAAACGCCAGAGCGCCCTGCTCGCCTTGCAAAAAGAGGCTGCCCGCCTCAACCAGCAATTGCAGGCGGCGCATGAAGCGCAACAGCAGGCCCAGCGCCACCTGGACCACCAACACCAGGCTCTGGCCAGCGACGAACAGCAGTTGCAGCAAGGCCTGGATGACCTGGCCAGTGTGCTGCCGGATGATGTCCTGAAGGCCCTAAGCGACGACCCAGCCAATGCCTTCCTCGGCCTCGATCAGCAGATCGCCCAGCGTTTGCAACAGCTGGAGCAGCGCAAAGACGAGCAGGAAGAGCAACAAGCCCGCCAGGTACAGCTGGACAAGCTGCGCGACCAGCAGCAGACACGCCTGCAGGCGCAGCAGCAGTTGCAGCAGACACTGGCCAGCCTTGTCGAGCAGCGCCAGCAGGCGCAGGCCAACCTCGCCGAACTGCTAGGCGAACATGCCAGTGCAGAAGCCTGGCAACAGCACCTGGAGGCACAACTGGAGCAGGCCCGTGCGGCCGATGCCGACACCGCGCAGCGCCTGCAGGACCTGCGGACCCAGGGCGTGAAACTGGCCGCCGAGCTTGATGCCAACGCCCAACGGCAGCAGGCACTGGAGCAGGAGTGTCAGCAGTTGCAGGGCGCGATCGCCCAGTGGCGCAGCGAGCACCCCGAGCTGGATGACAGCGGCCTCGATCGCCTGCTGGCCATCGACGATGCGCAACTTGGGGCCCTGCGCCAGCAGTTGCAGCACGCTGAGAAAGCCATCGAACAAGCTCGCGTGCTGCTGCAGGAGCGTGAACAGCGGCTTGAGCAGCATAACGCCCAGACACAGGGCGAGCTGCCCGCTGACGACCTGGAGCAGACCCTGGCCGAGCTCCAGCAGCACCTCAACGTTCAGGAACAACAGTGCGCCGAACTGCGCGCGCAACAGGCCGATGACCAACGCCGCCAGCAGGCGCACCAGGCCCTGGCCGCCGAAATCGAACAGGCCCGCGAGCAGTGGCAGCGCTGGGCACGCCTGAATGCGCTGATCGGCTCGGCCTCCGGCGATGTGTTCCGCAAGATCGCCCAGGGCTACAACCTTGACCTGCTGCTGCACCATGCCAACGCCCAGTTGCGCCAACTGGCGCGGCGCTACCGCCTGAAACGTGGCGGCAGCGCCCTGGGGCTGCTGGTGCTGGACACCGAGATGGGCGACGAACTGCGCTCGGTGCACTCCTTGTCTGGCGGTGAAACCTTCCTGGTCTCGCTGGCGCTGGCCCTGGGCCTGGCGTCAATGGCGTCGAGCACCCTGCGTATCGAGTCGCTGTTCATCGACGAGGGGTTCGGCAGCCTCGACCCCGAGTCGCTGCAGTTGGCCATGGACGCCCTCGACGGCCTTCAGGCACAGGGCCGCAAGGTGGCGGTGATCTCCCATGTGCAAGAGATGCACGAACGCATTCCGGTGCAGATCCAGGTGCGGCGCCAGGGCAACGGCCTGAGTGATGTCGAGGTATGCGGGTGATCCTTTACTCGTTTCGCCGTTGCCCATGGGCCATGCGTGCGCGCCTGGCACTGCGCTATGCCGGGTGCGAGGTACACATCCGCGAAGTGGCGATGAAGAACAAGCCGGCCGAATTGCTGGCTTTGTCACCCAAGGGCACGGTGCCGGTGCTCGACACCGGCGAAGGCGTGCTGGAGGAAAGCCTGGACATCATGCGCTGGGCGCTCGAGCGCAATGACCCGCAGGACTGGCGGCTGCAGGCTGACCCTGCAGCCGCACAACAGGCTGACCGACTTATTGCCCGCAACGACAGCGAATTCAAGGCGCAGGTCAACCTGTACAAATATGCCGAGCGATACCCCGAGCACACACGCGAACATTACCGTCAGCAGGCCGAGGCCTGGCTGGCGGCGCTTGAACACCTGCTAGAGGGCCGGCCCTACCTGCTGGCCCACCATCCAAGCCTGGTCGACGCCGCACTGCTGCCCCTGATGCGCCAGTTTGCCGGGGTCGAACCGCAGTGGTTCGCCGAGGCGGACTATCCGCGTGTGCGCAGCTGGCTGGAGGGATGGTTGGCGTCTGAGCTATTCAACGCAGTGATGGCGCGCCCCTGAATCGATAGTCACTCGATGAACTTCAAATCCGAAGGTGCGTCCTGCGCCAGGGTCTGCACCGTCTCACCCAGCTTGCCCGTACGCGGATCACGGCGCATGACCACGATCTGGTTGCTCTTCTGGTTGGCCACCAGCAGGAAGTTGTCACTCGGGTCCAGGGCAAACTCCCGCGGGTGGTCGCCCTCCACAGAACGACGCTGCAGGAAGGCCAGTTGCCCATCATCCTCGCCCACACTGAATGCAACGATCTCATTGGCCGTGCCGCGGTTGCTCACATACAGAAAGCGCCCGTCCGCCGAGAGGTGCAGGCCGCCTGCCGCCTTGGCCGCCGCGTCCTGCTGCTCGGTCAGCGGCAGGCGCTGGCGTTCGCGCAGGGCAGCGTCCTCGACATCGAACATGACCACTTCGGCGCTCATTTCGAGCGTCAGATAGGCATGCCGCCCCTTGGCATCGAACAACAGATGACGCGGGCCACTGCCAGCTGGCAGTTCGACCGATGCGGGGATGGCCGGGCTTAGCGGGCGGTCGGTGCTGGCGCCGTCGTAGCGGTAGATGAATACCCTGTCGGCCCCCAGGTCACTGGCATACAGGTGACTACCGTCCGGCGACAGCACCACTGAATGCACATGGGCACCGGCCTGGCGCTCGGGGTTCACCCCACTGGGCTCGTGTCCGGCCTGCTGCACCACATCCTTGAGTTTGCCGTCTTTGGCCACCGGTATCACCACCAGGCTGCCGCCCGGGTCTGGAGCAACGGCGTAGTTGGCGACGAACAGGTAACGCTGGTCGCGGCTGAGGCTGGCATGCGTCGGTTCGTCGCCACGGGTGGCAACCTGGTTCAGCGGCTTGATCTCACCCTTGCTGCTCACGCTGAAACTGCTGGCGTGGCCCTTTGGCGCCTCGTTGACCGCGAACAGTTGCCGCTGATCCGCCGAAAGCACCAGCCAGGAAGGGCTGACGCTCTTGACCACCTGCTGCGGCGCAGGGCCGATGAGGCCAGTCTTGCTGTCGAACTGGTAACGGTAGATACCTTGGCTCGCACCATCGGTATAACTGCCCACCAGCAGCGTGACGGCCTGGGCATTCAAAGTCAGGCTCATGAGGCTAGTGGCCAGCAGGCTGGTCCAGGTCGGGTTCATCGTCGTCTTCATCCGGGGCGCGAAAGGCACTCATACAGACTAGACGATGCTCGCCCTGGGCATCGTGCAGTTGCCACTCGTCACCGGCGCCGATGGCAGCGGCGACCTGTTCGGCAGTGAAGGCCCAACGCCGGTGTTGGCGGCCGTCCATGCATTCGACCGTCAGGCCTGTTTCATCGAGGTTGAAGTCGAAGGCGTGCAGGCCATCGATCAGTAGCATGTCGCAGGATGCGAGAGCGGTGGCGAGGGGAGACATGAAGGTACCAGCTGAAAAAGAGGCGACAGTATAGCCTTGGCGCCGCTTTGCAGCCCAGTCGCCGCAGTTCGTCGCCACGACAAACCGGCGATTGGGCCGCAAAGCGGCCCTCCACCATTCAATGGGCGAAGATCGAACCGCCCTGCTTGCCTGCCATCTTCTCGGGCTTGATCAGGAATCGCGCCAGCGCCGGCAGCAGCCACAGCGCACCGAACATGTTCCACAGCAGCATGAAGGTCAACATCAGGCCCATGTCGGCCTGGAACTTGATGGCCGAGAAGATCCAGGTGCACACGCCGATGGCCAGGCACAGGCCGGTGAACAGTACCGCCTTGCCGGTCGAACGCAGGGTCTGGTAATAGGCTTCCTGCAGCGGTAGGCCGGCACGCAGGAAACTTTCCAGGCGGCTGTAGATGTAGATGCCATAATCGACACCGATACCCACGCCCAACGCCACCACCGGCAAGGTGGCGACCTTCACCCCGATCCCCATGAAGGCCATCAGCGCATTGCCCAGTACCGAGGTCAGCACCAGCGGCAGCACGATGCACAGGGTGGCAGCAAAGGAGCGGAAGGTGATCAGGCACATCACCGCCACGCAGATGTACACCAGGATCAGGATGGTCAGCTCGGCCGACTTGATCACCTCGTTGGTCGCAGCCTCGATCCCGGCGTTGCCCGCCGCCAGCAGGAACTGCAAGCCGTCCTTGTCATGGCTTTCGGCAAACGCCTTGGCAGCGCTGGTGACACGTTCCAGGGTTTCGGCCTTGTGGTCGTTGAGGAACACCAGTACCGGCGCCAGCGAGCAGTCGGCGTTGTACAGGCCGTCGGCACGGGCGATGGAGTTGTTGAGGATGTCCGGGTTGCGCGACAGGGTTTCCCATTTCAGGCTGCCCTCGTTCATGCCCTTGATCACCTGCTTGGACACCGTCACCAGGGAAATCGCCGACTGCACGCCGGGGGTGTTCTCCATGGTCCACATCAGCTCGTCGATCGGTGCCATGGTCGAGTGGATCGAGCAGCTCTCCGCCGGCGTCTTGACCATCACCACCAGCACATCGGAGCTGGTCGAGTAGTTGCTGATGATGAAGTTGTTGTCCTGGTTGTAGCGCGAGTCCGGGCGCAGCTCCGGCGCGCCCTGGTCGAGGTCGCCGATCTTCAGGTTCTGGCTGTACCACAGGCCACCAGCGAAGGCGACCAGGGCCAGGGCGATGGACACCGGTGCCACCTTGGCGCTGGCGAAGTTCGACAGCAGGCGCCAGAACGGATGCTCCCGGGTGGCGTCCTTCTTGCTGCGCTCGATGGCCTTTTTGCTGATGCCGATGTAGGAGATGGCTACCGGCAGCAGGATCAGGTTGGTGAAGACGATCACCGCCACGCCGATCGACGCACCGATGGCCAGCTCGCGGATCACGCCGATGTCGATGATCAGCAGGGTAATGAAGCCCACCGCATCGGCGAGAATCGCGATCATCCCGGGCAGGAACAGCTGACGGAAGGTGCGCCGGGCAGCGGTCAGGGCATTCTCGGCATCACTGGACTGCAGGGCGATGCCGTTGATCTTCTGCACCCCATGGGAAATGCCGATGGCAAAGATCAGGAACGGCACCAGCATCGAGTAAGGGTCCAGGCCAAAGCCCACCACATGCATCAGGCCCAATTGCCAGACCACTGCCACCAGGGTGGTGATCAGCACGGCGATGGTGCTGCGGATGCACCAGGTGAACCAGTAGAGCAGGACCCAGGTGATGACCAACGCCACCCCAAAGAACATCGCCACCATCACCAGGCCGTCGATCAGATCACCGACCTTTTTGGCGAAGCCGACGATGTGCACCTTCACATTGGGGTTCTGCGCCTGGAACTTGTCGCGAATTTTCTCCTCGAGCAGGTGCGAGAACTGCTGGTAGTCCAGCTTGACCTGCTTCCCGGGGTCCTGCGGATCGGGGTAGCTTTCCAGCAAGGGTACATCGACGATGCTGGACTTGAAGTTGTTGCCCACCAGGCGCCCGACCTGGCCGGACTTGAGCACGTTGTCGCGCAGTGAGTCGAGGCTGTCTTGCGAACCGTTGTAGGTATTGGGGATTACCTCGCCGCCGGAGAACCCCTCCTCGGTGACTTCACTCCAGCGCACGCTGGGGCTCCACAACGACTTGAGGCCCGCGCGGTCGACGCCGGGGATGTAGAACACCTCATCATGGATCTGGCGCAGGGTCTCCATGTAATTCTTGTCGAAAATGTCGCCGTTGACCGCCTCGACCGAAATGCGCACGGTGTTGCCGAGGTTGGCCAGGTCGTTGCGGTGCTCCATCATCTGCTCGATGAACGGATGCTCGAGCGGAATCATCTTCTCGAAACTGGTCGAGGGGCGAATCTGCGCGGCCTGCCAGAACAGGAAGATGCTCACCAGCACGCACAGGGCGATGACCACCGGGCGGTTGTTGAAGATCAGCCGTTCCAGCAGCGTGGGTTTGTCCTGGTGGTGGGGGTGCATGATGCTCTCTCGGCTGGTCATGGGCGAGGCTCCTCGGCTGCCTGGTCGGCACCTTCGCCGGTAGCCAGATGTAAACCGCCCTGCCCTACCAGCAGCAAGCCGCCATTGGCCAGGCCACTGACACCGGCCAGGGCAATGCGGTCGGCGCGGTTGTAGACAGTGAAGCTCTGCCCGTCATCAATGCTGCGCAGCACGCTGCCGCCATTGCCGACCAGTATCAGGCTGCCATCATCCAGAAGCGTAGCGCTTGCCAGGCCGAATTCGAGGTTGCCGCGCGCGGCCTTGAGTTCGATCGGCTGCCAGCTATCACCAAAGTCCGTAGAGCGGAACAGGTTGCCGCGCAGGCCGTAGGCCAGCAGTGTCTGCGGCTGGGCGGTGCCGATCACGCCGAACAGCGAGCCCTCGTAGGGGCCATCGACCTTGCTCCAGCTCTGGCCGCTGTCGCTGGAGCGAAACATGCTGCCCTGCTCGCCGACGATGAACAGGCCGGCATCCCTGATCTGGGCAATACCGTTGAGGTGCATCTGGTCGGGGTTGTCCAGGCGCTCGGCGACGTCCTGCCAGTGCTGGCCGCCGTCGCGGGTTTCCAGCAGTGCGCCGTAAGCGCCCACGGCAAAACCGTGCTGGGCATCGAGGAAAGTGACATCGAGCAACGGGGCTTCACGGGCAAGGTCTTCGAACTGCTTGCTCCAGGTTGCACCGCCATCGTTGCTGGCGAGGATCTGCGCATCGTGCCCGACTGCCCAGCCACGCTTGTCGTCGACGAAGAACACTGCGGTGAGCAATTGCCGGGTAGGCACCCGGGCCTGGGTCCAGGTCTTGCCCTGGTCATCGGAGAACAGAATGTGGCCGCGATCGCCCACTACCACCAGGCGCTTGCCAGCATGAGCGGCATCGATCAGCAGGCTCTGGCTGGCCTTTGCCGATTCGGTGGAATACTCCTGGGCAGCGGCGGCTTGCGTGCTGCCCGCCCACATCCCCAGTGCCAGCGCCAGCATTGCGCCGGCCGCCAACGGCCAGGCACCGCGCCTGGCCTGCGTCATTACCCGCTCCCTCATGACCGTCCCCTGTTTGTTGTTCTTGGTGGGTCTGTGCCTTGCAGGTACTGCGAAAACCTTGTGGTAGAGGCCTGCAATAGCTTCGGGCCATCGTAGCGGGGATGTTTGCGGGAATACAACGAGCGGGACGTTATGTTTTGTTAACCAGAAACGAGGGGCTGTTGCACAGCCCAATCGCCGGCAAGCCGACTCCCACAGGTACTGCACCGCCCTGAAGGCTTGTGCATTACCTGTGGGAGATCCCAGACTTTATGCCAGGCTTTTGCTCACCACTTCATACACATCGCTGGACAGCGCCCCGGAAGCGAGAATCCGCTCCAGTTCGCCCTTCATCAGCGCCTGGCGCGCGTCGTCATACTTGCGCCAGCGGGTCAGCGGTGCCAGTTGACGCGAAGCGATCTGCGGGTTCAGCGCATTCAGCTCGATCACAAGGTCCGCCAGGAAGCGATAGCCCGAGCCATCGGCCGCATGGAAGTTGACCAGGTTCTGTCCGGCAAACGCACCGACCAGCGCGCGCACCTTGTTCGGGTTTTTCAGGGTGAACGCCGGGTGCTGCATCAGCGCCTTGACCCGCGCCAGCCCGCCCGGCAAGGCACTGGCTGCCTGCACACTGAACCACTGATCCATGACCAGCGGGTTGTCCTTGAAGTGCTCGGCGAAGGTTTCCAGGGCCTTGGCACGCTCGGCCTCGAACGGCGAATTGACCAGCACGGCCAGCGCCGTCAGCCGTTCAGTCATGTTGTCGCAGTTGTCGAACTGCTCAAGGGTCGCTGCCAGCACCTGCGGTTTACCGCTGAGCATCAGGTACGACAAGGCGATGTTCTGCAGGCTGCGACGGGCGAAGTGCTCGGCGGCGGCGACGTAGGCGGTGTTGCGCGAAACTTCGCGGTGCGCCTGGTAGCGCGCCCACAGGCCATCGAACAACTGCTCGGCGATCTGCCGGCGGGCGAATTCGCGGGCCGCATGGATGGCGTCGACATCGGCCACCTGGCTGATCTCGGTCAGGTAGGCTTCGCCCGGCAGCGACAGCATCTCGGCAACCATCGCGGCGTCCAGCGACTCGTTGGCCAGAACAGTGCCCAGGGCAGTGATCAGGCGCTGATCGAGTTTCAGTGCTTCACCACGCTGATGCTGGCCGATCAACTCCTGCAGTACCTGTACCGACAGTTGCTGACCCGCTTCCCAGCGGTTGAAGCCATCGCTGTCGTGCTGCATCAGGAACATCAGCTGGTCACGGTCGTACGGGAAGCTCAGCTTCACCGGCGCACTGAAGCCGCGCAGCAGCGATGGCAGCGGCTTGGCCTGGATACCTTCGAAAGTGAACGTCTGCTCGGCCTCGGTCACCGACAGTACGCGGCCAGTACCAACAGCGGCGGCCTCACCGGCCAGGCGCAGTGGCAGGTCGTTGCCCTCGGCATCCAGCAGGCCCAGCTCCACCGGGATCACGAACGGCAGTTTCTCGGCCTTGTCCGGCGTCTGCGGGCAGCTCTGGCGGAAGGTCAGGCTGTAGGTTTGTGCTGTGGCCTCGTAGACCTCGCTGACATCCAGGCGCGGCGTGCCGGCCTGGCTGTACCAGCGCTTGAACTGGGTGAGGTCGACGCCGTTGGCGTCTTCCATGGCCTTGATGAAGTCATCGGTGGTCACCGCCTGGCCATCATGGCGTTCGAAGTACAGGTCGCTGCCCTTGCGGAAACCCTCGGCGCCCAGCAGGGTACGGACCATGCGCACCACTTCGGCGCCCTTCTCGTACACGGTCAGGGTGTAGAAGTTGGAAATCTCGATGAAACTGTCCGGGCGCACCGGGTGGGCCATGGGCCCTGCATCTTCGGCAAACTGGTGGGTTCGCAGGTAGGCGACGTCCTCGATGCGCTTGACCGTGCGCGAGTTCATGTCGGCGCTGAATTCGGCGTCGCGGAACACCGTGAAACCTTCCTTGAGCGACAGCTGGAACCAGTCGCGGCAGGTCACGCGGTTGCCCGACCAGTTGTGGAAATACTCGTGGGCGACCACGCCTTCGACACGCTGGTGGGCAGCATCGGTGGCGGTTTCGGCGCGGGCCAGCACGCAGCTGGAGTTGAAGATGTTCAGGCCCTTGTTTTCCATGGCGCCCATGTTGAAGTCGTTGACCGCGACGATCATGAAGATGTCCAGGTCGTACTCACGGCCATAGACCTCCTCGTCCCAGCGCATGGACTTCTTCAGGCTGACCATGGCGTGGTCGCACTTGTCGATGTTCTCGGGCTCGACATAGATGCGCAGGGTCACGTCGCGGCCGGACTGGCGCACGAACGTGTCCTCGACGCACCACAGGTCACCGGCCACCAGCGCGAACAGGTAGGCCGGCTTCATGAACGGGTCTTCCCAGGTCGCCCAATGGCGGCCATCTTCAGCCGGCCCGCTGCCGATCGGGTTGCCGTTGGACAGCAGCACCGGGTAGCGATGCTGCTCGGCGATCACCGTGGTGGTGAAGGTGCTCATCACGTCCGGGCGGTCGAGGTAGTAGGTGATCTTGCGGAAACCCTCGGCCTCGCACTGGGTGCAGAACATCTTGCCGGACTTGTACAGGCCTTCCAGCGCAGTGTTGCTCTCGGGGTGGATCTTCACGCTGGTGTCGAGGGTGAAACGCTCGGCTTTGGGGTGCAGCGTGAGGCTGTCGGCTTCGAGCTGGTAGTCGCTCGCCTGCAGTTGCTGATCGTCCAGCGAGGCGCGCAGCAGCTCGAGCTGCTGGCCGTCGAGCACCAGTGGCGGCAGGCCGGCACCGCGTGCCGGGTTGCGGCGCATGACCAGTTGCGCATGGACCAGCGTGTGGTCCTCGAACAGCTCGAAGGTCAGGTGCGTCTCGTCGATCAGGTACTCGGGCGCCTGGTAGTCCTTGAGGTAGATCACTTGCGGTTGTTCGGTACGCATGTGCAGGTCCTTTTTACTGGAGCACGGCCAACTGGTAGGCCGTGTACTTGCGAATATTGATCACGCCGGTGTCGAAGATCAGGTACTGCCCCTTGATGCCCAGCAGCGTGCCTTCCACCACCGGGTCCTTGTCGAGGTTGAAGCTGACGATCTTTTTCGGGTAGGCCTGGACCGGGTATTTCATCTGCACCACTTCGGCATCGGGCAGCGGCTGGATCGCCTGCAGGCCGAAGCGCGCCTGCAGATCGCGCAGGCCATCGGCGCAGGCATCGAAGATCTGCTCGCGAATGGCCACCAGGTCGAGCACCTCGGCGTCGCCCTTGAGCAGCGCGCGCCAATTGGTGCGGTCCGGCACCTGGCTGCGCAATACGTCTTCGACCAGGCCCGATTGCTGGCGGGTCGCCACGCGCATGATCGGCAACGCCTGGCTCGCACCCTGGTCAAGCCAGCGGGTGGGCAACTGCGTAGCGCGGGTGATGCCAACCTTGACCCCGGACGAGTTGGCCAGGTAGACCACGTGGTCGGTCATGCAGAACTGCTCGCCCCAGGACGGCTCGCGGCAGGTGCCGGCGTCGTAGTGGCAGCGTTCCGGCGCCATGATGCACATGTCGCACTGGGCCAGCTTGGTCATGCACGGGTAGCAGTAACCCTGGCTGAAGCTGGTCTTGGTGCGTTTGCCGCAATGGCTGCAGTGAATGGCGCCGAGGTATTGCAGGCGCAAGGTCTGGCCGATCAGCGGGTTGACCGGCACCTGCGTGTCATCCAGGCGAAAACTGTACTGCACCACGGGTGCTTCCAGGCTTACCGCCATCTTGCTCAAAGAGCCACGAGCGAGTTCGATCAATGTACCGAGTCCGACTTGAACAGAATGTTAGGGATCGGCGCTGACTTCGATGCGCACTCCTGGGGCCCCATGTAGCCGGTACGCTGGTCTTCTGGCAGGTTTTTCATCTCCCAGGCGATCACCGCCTGCAGCGACAGCTCCTTCTGCTCTGCGGTGAGCTTGCGGCCATCGGACCATTTGCCGATTTCCACGGCCGTTTTCAGGCTTTCGTAGATCTGCGGCGTGATGTTTTCGATCATTTGCGCGAACGTGGACATAGCGTCTCCTAAATCAAGCGGGCAGTTTACGCCGCGCCAGCGCACCACCCAAGAGGCCCGTCAGGCATCCGATGAGCAGCCCGCCGACGTGCGCGGCGTTGGCGATCTGGCCAAAACCGAGTTGGCCGACCACACCGGTCAGGCAGATGACCAGCCAGATGAGCATCATCACCAGCACGCCCTTGGGCAGGCTGAAGTGTGGGTTGGGCGCCAGCCACTGGTACAGCCAGACATGGCCGAGCAAGCCGTACAGCACCCCGGACAGGCCGCCGAACAGGCTCGGGCCACTGGTGTAGTGCTGGGCCAGGTTGGACACCAGGCTGAACAGCAAGGTCAGGCCAGCCAGCAACCAAGGGCCCTGGCGCAGTTCGATGCGCTTGCCCAGTTCCCAGTACCACATGCCGTTCATGGCCAGGTGCAGTACGCCGAAGTGCAGCAGCATCGGCGACACCAGGCGCCACCATTGGCCTTCGGCAAGGCCCTGGGCCAGCGGCGTGAAGTGCAGGTATTCACCCTGGACGCGGTAGTCCAGGAAGGTGAACCAGCTGATGGTGACGAGGTTGTCGCCCAGGCCGGTAAGGCCAGCGACGATCAGGCACAGCAAGAGAACGGCGGCGGTGACCTTGCAGGCTTTTGCCTGCTCGGCCAGTGTCGGCCCTTTCGCCGGCAAGTCGCCTTGCGCAGGGGCCTGCGCAAGCTCGACATCAGCGTTGCCGTCTGGGTAGCGCTGGTACAGCTCAAGGACATCCGCAGCCATGGTTTCCGGTGCCCAGAGCACCTGGGCTTCGCCTTCTTCGCTGACCCGGTGCGGCACCTGCAGGCGTTGCAGCAGGTGCACGAAGCCGCTGAGGTCGACCGACAGCGGCAGGCGCATCACTTCGACGATATTCATTGATTGGCCTGCGGTCGATCGACGTCGACCCAGACGAACTTGTGCGGGTCGATCCGGGTTTCATCATCCAGCCGATAGGCCGCCAGCTTGCCGTACAGCACCGCACTGTAGTCCAGGCAGGCCAGGTTGGGGCGGATCGGCGCCGGGCGGCCGCTGCGCCAGTAATGGCCGACGAACAGCAGCGGCTCCTCTTCGGCATAGCGTAGCAAGGCATTTTTCTCGGTGTGGCTGAGCGGCGTGCGGGCCACCTCATCGGGCAGCGCGTCAGGCTGGAAGACGATGTCGCCATAGGTCTTCGGGTCTTCTTCCCAGAACTTGGTACGGAAGAAGGCGCGGGTCAGGCCATCGCCGCCGGTCAGCGTCAGGCCGTCCGGCAGGCGCATGTCGGTGCCGCGCAACAGGCGGTTGCAGACTGTGGAAGCGAAGCTGCCGGGCACCGCCGAGGCCTGGATGAAGTGCTCGTCGATGCGCCCGTCGGGGTATTGCTGGCGCAGCGGGTCGATCAGCCGCGGGTCCCAGCAGGCATGCACCAGGCGGAACCGCCCGGCGTCGACGAACAGCGGCATGTCGTAGAACCACTGCAGAAAATCGTGCCAGTCACCGGGGTGGTGGGCGAACTGGGTCAGGGTCTCGTCGATCAGGCGGGCATGGCGCGGCGTGTGCTCGCGCACGTAGGCCTTGCCGCTGCCGGGCAGCGCCGGGGTTACCCAGCCCAGGGCGTTGTATTCGTGGTTGCCCATGATACAGAAGGCCTGGCCGGCCTCGACCATGTCGTGGACGATGTGCAGCGCCTCGCGGATACGCGGGCCGCGGTCGACGATGTCGCCGAGGAACAGCGCCTGACGCCGCGGGTGGCACCAAACACCACCGACACGCTTGTAGCCGAGGGTGTCGAGCAGGCGTTCGAGGGTCAGCGCACAGCCATGCACGTCACCGATGATGTCGAAACTTCGCGCCGGATCGAACATCAGTCGTCCCTGCCCCCCAGGCGGCTGCCCCAACCGAGCTTGGTGCGGCAAACCTCGTAATAATTGTGGCCCAGCGGGTGGATCAGGCGCAGTTTCTGCGGCTTCTTGCTCACGGTGATGGTATCACCGGGGGCGCAGGTGAAGTGGTTCTGGCCGTCACAGGATACCTGCGGGTAGATCTGCAGGTCCTTGGACACCACGATCTTCAGCTCGCTGTTGCCGTCGACCACGATCGGGCGGCCCGACAGGGTGTGCGGGTACATGGGCACGATGACGATGGCGTCGAGCTTGGGGTGCATGATCGGGCCGCCGGCCGACAGCGCGTAGGCGGTCGAGCCGGTGGGGGTGGCGACGATCAGGCCGTCGGCCTTCTGGCTGCAGACGAACTGGCCGTCGATGTAGATCTCGAACTCGATCATCCGCGTCGACTTGCCCGGGTGCAGGACCACATCGTTGAGCGCATCGCCCTGGCCGATGGCCTCGTGGTGGCGGCGCACCTCGGCCTGCAGCAGGAAGCGGTTTTCCACCAGGTAGTGGCCGTCAAGCACTGCGGCGACCTTTTCTTCCAGCTCGTCCGGGCGAATATCGGTGAGGAAGCCCAGGTTGCCGCGGTTGATCCCCAGGACAGGGATGTTGTGCCGTGCCAGAGCACGCGCGGCGCCGAGCAGGCTGCCGTCACCGCCGACGACGATGACCAGGTCGCATACTTCGCCCAGCAGCTTGCGCGTGGAGGTCTGCAGGCCGTGGCCAGGCAGCACTTCGGCAATGGTGTCCTCGAGGATCACGTGCAGGTGGCGCTCGAGGAGGAATTTTTTCAGTCGGCGAATGGTGTCGAGCACCTGCGAGCTGCCAAGGCGGCCGATGATACCGATATTGCGAAATTGCTCCATGGGGCTCCTGCAAGGCTCTGCGGCGGGTGACTATGCCGCGATTATGGGCGAAACGACCGGGCAGCGGCAAACCGGCTATGCTCGCAGCATGATGCCTTTCGCCGATCTCCACGACCTGCCTCGCCAATTGCGCCGCGCCGCCGTGCGCGACCTGGCCTGGACGCTGCTGTCGCCACCGCTGCTGAGCACACCGCCCTGCCCCCAGCGCCATCCGCTGGCAGGCAGCACCTGGGCGGCGGATCCCCAGCGGCTGAAAGACTGGTTACAGGCGCTGGACGCCGACGATCAGCCCCTGCGTGAGTGGCTGGCAAACAGCACCAGCCGGCGCCTGGGCCTGTACTACGAAGGCCTGTGGCAGTTCGCCCTGGCCCAGGCGCCCGGTGTCGAGCTGCTGGCGGCCAACCTGGCGATCCGCACCGGTGGGCGCACGCTGGGCGAGTTGGACATTGTGCTGCGCGACGCCGACGGTACTCACCATCTGGAGCTGGCCATAAAGCTTTACCTGGGGCCAACGGACGGCCAAGGCCATGACCCGGCGCAGTGGCTAGGGCCGGGTTGCCATGACCGGCTGGGTACCAAACTGGCGCACCTGGCCGGGCACCAATTGCCCATGTCGGGTGGCACGCAGAGCCGTGAGGCGCTGGCCGGGCTTGGTATTGGCCAGGTACAGGCACACCTGTGGCTGGCGGGGTATCTGTTCTATCCGTGGCCTGGGCACGCCGAATCGCCCGCGGGGGCCAACCCGCTGCACCTGCGCGGGCGGTGGTTGCGGCGGCGGGATTGGGCAATGGCCGAGGTGGGACGCTGGCAGCCCCTGCCCCGCCATGCCTGGCTGGCACCGGCAAGGTTCGAGGCAGATCAAGGCTGGACCGCGCGGCAGTTCGCTCAATGGCTTGAGGGACTTGACCCGCAAGCACCGGCGCAGATGCTGGTCAGGCTTGAGCCAGGCCCGGAAGGCGAATGGCTTGAGGTGGACCGCCTGTTTCTGGTGGCCGACAGCTGGCCGCACTTGCACCTTAGCGGGTAAACCACCCCGGCATTGAGAGCAGCAGGCCGCAAACACAATTTCACCGACCCAGCGCAATGATTTAATCCCAGCAGCGATTACAGTTACCTCTGAGCGCCGCCAAGAGCGCCACTTCCGACCTGATGACGAGGACCACCCATGGTTTCATCCAGCCCCGCGCCCCACTACGCACGCCTGTCCATCGCCCTGCATTGGCTGATGCTGGTGCTGCTGGCCGCTGTCTACGCCTGCATCGAGTTGCGTGGCCTGTTCCCCAAGGACAGCGCCGAGCGCAACCTGATGAAGGACCTGCATTTCATGCTCGGCCTGACGGTGTTCGTACTGGTCTGGCTGCGCCTGGCCGTGCGCCTGATCCGCCCTGCGCCGCCCATTGTGCCCAAGCCTCCCGCCTGGCAGACCGGGCTTGCCCACCTGATGCACCTGGCACTGTACCTGTTGATGATCGGCTTGCCGCTGGCCGGCTGGCTGATCCTCAGTGCCGCCGACAAACCGGTGCCCTTCTATGGCCTGGAGTTGCCGCACCTGATCGCGGCGGATCCGGACCTGGCCAAGTTCATCAAGGGCTGGCATGAACGCGTGGGCAGCTGGGGGTACTGGCTGATCGGCCTGCACGCGCTGGCCGGGCTTTATCACCACTACGTAGTGCGCGACAACACGCTGCTGCGCATGCTGCCCTACAAGTAGCCGCGTCGGCCCTGCAGGCCACCGGTGTGCAAAAAGATCAGGCGAGTGCCAGGCTTGAACAGCCCGGCCTCGACCTGCCCACGCAGGGCCATCAGTGCCTTGCCGGTGTAAAGCGCCTCTAAAGGGACACCCGTGCTGGCCTCAGCCTGTTCGATGAAAGCCTGCAGCTCATCATCGAGCCTGGCAAAACCCTCTCGGCAGGCCTCGTGCAACTGGTACCCGGCCGTACCGGCCAGCGCCGTTATGGTCTCGGGTACACCATGGTCCAGGGGCACTGCCAGGGCGCCATGCACCCTGTGCGCGCCGGCCTCGGCCAGCACCAGGCCAGCCAGCGTGGTCCCGGTGCCAGCGGCCAGCCACCAGGCGTCATAGTCCGGCCAACCCAATGTGCCCAACTGGGCCTTGGCCTGCTCGACGATCAATGCACACCCCTGGGCACCTGCCTGCCCGCCACCGCCTTCGGGAATGCAGTGCCAGCCGGGATACAGCGCTTGCCACGGTGCCCAGAAGCCGGGGTCATGACGGGCACGGTAGCCTGCGTAACCAAGCCAGTGCAATTGCATCCCCAGCGCCTGCAGATCACGCACCGTGGGGGTGTCCTGGGCATGGCCGCGCAACAGACCAGCGGTGGCGAAGCCGAAGCGCTTGCCGGCGGCGGCCAGGGCATGGAGGTGGTTGGAGTGATTGCCGCCGAGGCTGATCAGCCCGGCGGCGCCCGAGGCGTGGGCGTGCAGCAGGTGGTGGCGCAGCTTGAACCATTTGTTGCCGCTGATCAGAGGGTCGATCAGGTCCAGGCGCAGGATGGCGGCTTCAACGTTGGCACTTTTCAGCCAGGCAAGTTCGAGGGGCTGTAATGGCGCCTGGGGAAGGTCATGGAAGCGGGTAGACATGTGTGAGCGCCAGATGCGAGGCCGTCAGTCTACCAGTGAAAACCTGGGGCCGCTTTGCGGCCCCGGCCATCTCAAAGCTCTGCAGCCAGACGCGAGCCCTGGTTGATCGCCCGTTTGGCATCCAGCTCGGCCGCCACATCCGCGCCGCCGATCAGGTGTACCGACTGCCCCGCAGCCAGCAGCCCTTCGTGCAGCTCCCGCAGCGGCTCCTGCCCGGCGCAGATCACCACGTTGTCCACCGCCAGTACCTGCGGCTCACCTTCAGCTACGCGGATGTGCAGGCCCGCATCGTCGATCCTCAGGTACTCGACGCTGTTGAGCATCTGTACCTGCTTGTTTTTCAGGCCCGTGCGGTGGATCCAGCCGGTGGTCTTGCCCAGGCCATCGCCCACCTTGGCCTTCTTGCGCTGCAGCAGGTACACCTGCCGTGCCGGTGCATGCGGCTCGGGCTTGATGCCCGCCACGCCGCCTCGCGCCTGCAGCTCGCGGTCGATGCCCCACTCCTTCCAGAACGCCTCCCGGTCCTGGCTGCTGGCCACGCCCTGATGCACCAGGTATTCGCTGACGTCAAAACCGATGCCGCCAGCACCGATCACCGCAACCGACTCACCCACTGGCTTGCGCTGGAGCAGTACGTCCAGGTAGCTGAGCACTTTGGCATGCTCGACGCCTGGAATGGCCGGCGTACGCGGCGCGATGCCGGTGGCCAGGATGATCTCGTCGAAAGCGCCTTCCAGCAGGGCCGGCACATCGACCCGGGTGTTCAACCGCAGGTCGACACCCGTGCTTTTCAGCTTGTTGCCGAAATAGCGCAGGGTCTCGAAGAACTCCTCCTTGCCCGGCACCCGCTTGGCCACGTTGAACTGCCCGCCAATTTCGCTGGCTGCATCGAACAGCGTCACCTCGTGGCCGCGCTCTGCGGCCACGGTGGCAGCCGCCAGGCCGGCCGGGCCGGCACCCACCACGGCAATGCGCTTGACCGTGTGCACCGGCAGGTAATTGAGTTCGGTTTCGTGGCAGGCCCGCGGGTTGACCAGGCAACTGGTCAGCTTGCCGCCGAACGTATGATCCAGGCACGCCTGGTTACAGCCGATGCAGGTATTGATTTCATCGCCGCGCCCCTGCGCCGCCTTGTTGACGAACTCCGGGTCGGCCAGGAACGGCCTGGCCATAGAGACCATGTCGGCATCGCCCTCGGCCAGTACGGCTTCAGCCACTTCGGGGGTATTGATGCGGTTGGTGGTGATCAACGGAATGGTCACCGCCCCGCGCAGCTTGGCGGTAACTTTGCTGAACGCGGCACGCGGCACCTTGGTGGCGATGGTCGGGATGCGCGCCTCGTGCCAGCCGATCCCCGTGTTGATGAGGGTCGCGCCAGCCCGTTCGACGGCTTTGGCCAGCAACTCGATCTCGTCCCAGGTGCTGCCGCCCTCGACCAGGTCGAGCATCGACAGGCGGAAGATGATGATGAAATTCGGCCCCACGGCCTCGCGCACCCGGCTGACGATCTCGACCGCCAGGCGCATGCGGTTTTCATAGCTGCCGCCCCAGCGGTCAGTACGGTGGTTGGTGTGGGCGGCAAGGAACTGGTTGATGAAGTAGCCTTCCGACCCCATGATTTCGACGCCGTCGTAACCGGCGCGCTGTGCCAGCACGGCACAATTGACGAAATCGGCGATCTGCTTCTCGATCCCGGCCTCGTCCAGCTCTTTAGGCTTGAACGGGTTGATCGGCGCCTGGATCGCACTGGGCGCCACCTGCCGGGGGCTGTAGGCATAGCGCCCGGCATGCAGGATCTGCAGGCAGATCTTGCCGCCAGCGGCATGCACGGCCTCGGTGACGATGCGGTGCTTGTCAGCGTCCTCCTCGGTGCTCAACTTGGCTGCGCCGGAATACACGCCACCTTCATCGTTGGGCGCGATACCGCCAGTGACCATCAGCCCAACGCCGCCACGGGCACGCTCTGCAAAATACGCAGCCATGCGTTCGAAGCCGCCGGGACGCTCCTCAAGGCCGGTGTGCATCGAGCCCATCAGGGTGCGGTTGGCCAAGGTGGTGAAGCCCAGGTCGAGCGGGGCCAGCAAGTGCGGATAGCGGTCGGCAGCCATGGAACGGTTCCCCATGTGGCGTGATCACGGAATGCGGGTGCCTCGGCGGGCCCCGTCGTTTATCTGCCAACGACATTAAACAGCCGTTTGAATGCGCTCAATGATCGAAACTGACAACTTACTGATCATCCTGCACAGGCGAACTGCAGTAGCGGCGGTGAGACACACCCGCACTTTTACGCCTTTTTTACTCGACATTATGCAATGGCAGTCGATACTGCCGGTCATTGCCCCTGTGAGCCTGCTCGATGCCTCTGCCTGCTTTGCGCTTCATCGCCTTCATCATCGGCGTATTCCTGATTACCCTGGCGGTCAGCATGGTCATCCCCATGGCCACGCTGCTGCTGTATGGCCTTAGCGACGACCTCGGTGCCTTCCTCTGGTCCAGCCTCATAGCCCTGTGCGCAGGCCTTGTGCTGGTGGCTCGTGGCATACCCGATGCGCCGCAGCTAAGGGCCCGAGACATGTACTTCCTGACCACAGCCAGCTGGGTCATCGTCTGCGCGTTCGCAGCCCTGCCCATGGTGTTCATCCGGCATATCAGCTACACAGATGCATTCTTTGAAACCATGTCGGGCATCACCACCACGGGCTCGACGGTACTTACCGGCCTGGACAGTGCATCGCCCGGCCTGCTGATCTGGCGATCGCTGCTGCACTGGCTGGGAGGCATAGGCTTCATCGGCATGGCCGTCGCGATCTTGCCGTTGCTGCGCGTGGGCGGCATGCGCCTGTTCCAGACCGAGTCCTCGGACTGGTCGGACAAAGTGACGCCCCGTTCACACGTCGCGGCAAAAATGATCCTGGCGATCTACCTTGGGCTGACAGCACTCGGTACATTGGCCCTGTGGGCCGCCGGCATGACCCCTTTCGACGCCATCAATCATTCGATGTCGCTGATCTCCACGGGTGGCTTTTCGACGTCCGATGCATCGCTTGGCCACTGGACTCAGCCCGCTGTGCATTGGGTGGCGGTAGTGATCATGATCCTGGGAAGCCTGCCCTTCGCCCTGTATGTAGCGACCTTGCGTGGCCACCGCCGCATCCTGTTCAAGGACCATCAGGTGCGTGGCTTTCTCGGCTTTCTCCTGCTTGTCTGGGTCACGGTAGGGACCTGGCTCTGCTGGCACAGCGACTTTTCGTGGTGGGATGCTTTTCGCATCGTGGCGGTCAATGTGACGTCGATCGTTACGACCACCGGCATTGCGGTAGGGGACTACACGCTCTGGGGCAGCTTCGCCATGCTGTTGTTCTTCTACCTGACTTTTGTCGGTGGATGTTCGGGCTCCACAGCCGGCGGACTGAAAATATTCCGCTTTCAAGTCGCCGCGTCACTGCTGGTCAGCAGTTTGAAACAGCTGATTCACCCGCGGGCGATGATCTCGAAGAAGTACAATGGTCACCCCATTGATGAAGAAATCGTGCGCTCATTGCTGACGTTCTCCTTCTTCTTTTCCGTCACCATTGCCGTGATCGCCCTGGCGCTGACCCTGATAGGGCTTGACTGGACCACTGCCCTGAGTGGCGCGGCGACAGCTGTGTGCAACGTCGGGCCAGGGCTGGGCAGCGTGATCGGGCCGGCCGGCAACTTCAGCTCACTACCGGACGCTGCGAAGTGGCTACTGACCATCGGCATGCTGTTAGGCCGCCTCGAGATTCTCACCGTGCTGGTGCTCGTCGCGCCTGCCTTCTGGAGGTTCTGATTGCAGGGCAGCACGTGGGGGCAGCAATAAATCCGGGCAGGATCCGTTTATTCGTTCTAGGTTTACTGACGCAGGGAACTAGAACAATAAGCGGAGAATATCCCCATGAACCGAGCCCTTCGCCTGGCATTGGCCAGCACCGTACTGGCAGCTTGCGCAACAGCCCAGGCCGCGCCAACCTTCATCAACATCCTCACAGGTGGCACCAGCGGCGTCTACTATCCCATCGGCGTTGGGATATCACAGATCTACAGCCATGGCATCGAGGGCAGCAAGACTTCAGTGCAAGCCACCAAGGCATCGGTGGAAAACCTCAATCTGCTGCAAGCCGGCCGTGGCGAACTGGCGTTCGCGCTGGGAGATTCGGTGGCGGATGCCTGGAACGGAGATGCCGAAGCCGGCTTCAAGGCGCCCCTGAAGAAACTGCGCGCCATCGCCGGCACCTACCCCAACTACATCCAGATCGTCGCCAGCAAGGAGTCAGGCATCACCTCGCTGGAAGACCTCAAAGGCAAACGTATCTCGGTCGGTGCGCCGAAGTCCGGCACCGAGCTCAACGCCCGCGCCATCTTCAAGGCCGCAGGGCTCAGCTATGAGGACCTGGGCAAGGTCGAATACCTGCCGTATGCCGAATCTGTAGAGCTGATCAAGAACCGTCAGCTGGACGCCACACTGCAATCTTCCGGGCTCGGTCAGGCGGCAATCCGTGACCTGGCCGCTACCCTGCCGGTAGTGTTCGTACCCGTGCCAGCCGCCATCGTGAGCAAAATCGGCAACAGCGCCTATCAACCCGCGACCATTCCCGCCAAGACATACGATGGCCAGGATGCTGACGTGCCAACCGCAGCCATCACCAACATCCTGGTCACACGCGCCGATATCAGCGATGACATGGCCTACGACATGACCCGGCTGATCTTCGAAAACCTGCCGCGCCTGGTCACCGCCCACTCGGCAGCAAACGATATCCAGGCACAGAATGCTGCGAGAAACCTGCCCATTCCACTGCATCCAGGCGCAGAACGGTACTTCAAGGAGAAAAACCTGCTCCCCTGACTATTGACTCGACCCATGGGGGAGCGGCACATGAGTGATACCGGGCAAGGTCTGCAAGCCAGTACTGACCGTTGGCCTGCCACGCTTTTTGCCGTGGCCCTGGCATTTTCGACCTTTCAGATCGCAACGGCGGCTTTTCCGCTGATTTCCAGTCAGGTACTGCGGGCAGTACACGTGGGGTTCTTGCTGCTGGTCGTGTACCTGAGCTACGCGTTCACCGGTCACCGCAGGCCGTGGCAACCGCTTGGCTGGCTGCTGGGCCTGGCGGGCATGGCCACCGCTGCCTACCAGTGGCACTTCGAAGGGGAGCTGATTCAACGCTCCGGGGAACTGACCACAAGTGACCTGGTGTTCGGCCTGCTGCTGATCGGCCTGGTGTTCGAGGCAGCGCGCCGGGTGATGGGCATCGCACTGCCCATCATTTGCGCTCTTTTTCTGGCCTACGGGCTGCTCGGCCAGCACCTGCCCGGTGACCTTGCGCATCGCGGCTACGGCCTCGATCAGATCGTCAACCAACTGGCCTTCGGAACCGAGGGGCTGTATGGCACGCCCACCTATGTTTCGGCGACCTATATCTACCTGTTCATCCTGTTCGGCGCGTTCCTTGAACAGGCCGGCATGATCCGGCTGTTCACTGACTTTGCCATGGGCCTGTTCGGCCATCGCAGCGGGGGGCCGGCCAAAGTCTCGGTATTCTCCTCGGCGCTGATGGGGACCATCACCGGCTCTGGGGTGGCGAACGTGGTCACCACCGGGCAGTTCACCATCCCGCTGATGAAGCGCTTCGGCTACAAGCCGGCATTTGCCGGTGGCGTGGAGGCGACCGCAAGCATGGGCAGCCAGTTGATGCCACCGGTCATGGGCGCGGTGGCGTTCATCATGGCCGAGACCATCAACGTACCCTATGCCGAAGTGGCGAAGGCCGCGCTCATTCCGGCCTTGCTGTATTTCGGCTCGGTCTACTGGATGGTGCACCTGGAAGCCCGGCGCAGCCAGCTGCATGGGCTACCCCGCGAGCAATGCCCGAGTGCCTGGGATGCAGTGCGCCAACGCTGGTTCCTGCTGATCCCTCTGATAGTGCTGGTCGGCCTGTTGTTCTCCGGCCGCACACCGCTGTATTCGGGAATGGTCGGCCTGGCACTGACTGCCATCGTCATTCTTGGTTCGGCAATCATCCTGCGGGCGCAACAGACATGGCTGCGGGCGGCCTTTTGGGTTGCGCTGGGGGTCATCTGTTCAGGATTCTTCCGTATGGGCATCGGTGTCATCCTGCTGGTGATTGCCTCGCTCGCCATCGCCTGCGCGTTCATACAGGGTGGCCGTGCCACACTTCGTGCCTGCGTCATGGCCCTGGCCGAAGGTGCGCGCCACGCGGTACCGGTCGGTATTGCATGCGCCTTGGTCGGGGTGATCATCGGTGTCACCTCGCTCACCGGCCTGGCCACGACCTTCGCCGGCTACATTCTCGACCTGGGCCGCGAAAACCTGTTCCTGTCACTGCTTCTGACCATGTTGACCTGCCTGGTACTGGGCATGGGTATCCCGACCATTCCCAATTACATCATCACCAGTTCCATCGCTGCTCCGGCCCTGCTGGAGCTTGGCGTGCCGCTGATCGTTTCGCACATGTTCGTGTTTTATTTCGGCATCCTTGCCGACCTGACGCCGCCGGTGGCATTAGCCTGCTTTGCCGCCGCCCCCATCGCCAAGGAGAAAGGGCTGTTGATCAGCTTCTGGGCTGTGCGCATTGCATTGGCCGGTTTCGTCGTACCGTTCATGGCGGTGTATGACCCGGCGTTGATGATGCAAGGCGACAGCCTCGGCGCAACGCTGTACATGCTGATCAAGGCCATGTTTGCAGTGGCACTCTGGGGATGCGCATCCACCGGCCACTGGCGCATGCCCATGCCATGGTGGGAACGGCTGTTGGCATTCATGGCTGGCGTAGCACTGATTCTTGCCTTGCCCATCAGCGACGAGGTCGGCTTCGCCCTGGGCATTGCCGTCATGGGCTGGCACTACTGGCGCAGCCGGCCATTGCCGCGGCAACCTGCATGACCAGCCTGTGCATCGGGCTTGCCGGTGTGGTCTGGGCAAGCCTGCCGTTGCAGGAGGTTACCCTGGCCTGGCAGCACAGTGTGGAGAAGGTCCGCTGGGAGGAGGATTATCAGGTGACACCCGCAGGCCTCGTGCTGCAGGAGGCTCGGGTGCGAGGCAGCGGTGCCGGCATGGAGATCCCGGACGACGCGCGCCTGCGTGATGGGGCATGGCACTACCATCGTCATCTGCCCCCCCTGCAACCTCTGCATGCCGGACGCACGCCGGAGGCCGGCGACTATCAATTGTGCGTGAAGGGCCGTTGCCAGCCCCTTTCCCACTGGCTGGGACCACCGACCCACACCATTGCTGCCGTGGATTTCTGGGCATGCGAACCGGGTGATGCCGCAGATCAGCGCAAAGCACTGCCCTGAACGCGCTGACAGGGCAGTGCAATTGCTGATCAGCTGACGACGTGCAGGTAGTGCAGGTGGCGCTCGTACTGATCGAGAATGTCGCCGATCACATCGTCCCGGCTCCATCCCATGATGTCGTAATCCTGGCCCCCTTCGCGCAGATGGACTTCAGCACGGAAGTATTTGCGGGTATCGGAACCCTCGTCGGTATCCTGCATGACGAAACTGGGCGTGTTGAATGCGCGCGGGCGTACCTCATACAGGAAGCGCCCTTCTCCAGCATGGGAGAGCTCAAGCATCACGCGCCCATCTTCGCGCTCGTTCACCGCAACTTCATAGCCCTGCTTGCGCAATTCCAGGGCGACTTCTTCACAGGCAGGCTTCACCACTTCGGCTATGAAGCGGGACACATGGGCCCGCCGCGGCATCATGGCGATATTGCGCAGTCGCCGCTGCCACCCGCCGTGGGGCTGGCGCGTATGCCGGGGGCCGGGCAATGCCTGGTTGCGCAGCCCGCGGCGGGTGGCATCGAGGCTGAGTGCCCTGAACAGGCCCCAGATCGCGATCAGCAAAATGGCAGCGAAGGGCAAGGCACTGGCAATGGTCGCGGTCTGCAGCGCCTTGAGGCCGTTGGCCAGCAGCAGCGCAATGGCGACCGCGCCTATGCTGACCGACCAGAAGATGCGTTGCCACAAAGGCGAATGGCCTTGCCCGGACGAGGCCAGCATATCGACCACAAGCGCGCCGGAGTCCGCCGAGGTGACGAAGAACACCACCACCATGAGCACCGCTATCAACGAAATGACACTGGAGAACGGGAAGTGCTCAAGAAAGGCGAACAGGGCCAGGGAACTGTCCTGATCGACCACAGCGGCCAGGTCCTTGACACCCTCGTTGAGGATCATGTGTATCGCTGAGTCACCGAACACCGTCATCCAGAGCAAGGTGAAGCCTGCGGGTACGAACAGTACACCGCAGACGAACTCACGAATGGTCCGCCCTCGGGAAATGCGTGCGATGAACAGGCCTACAAAGGGCGACCAGGACAGCCACCAGCCCCAGTACAGCAGGGTCCAGCCACCGATCCAGTCAGTGGGTTCATAGGCGTAGAGGTTGAAGGTCTTGTTGACGATGTCGGAAAGGTAGGCACCGGTATTCTGCACGTAGGCCTGCAGCAGAAACACGGTGGGCCCCAGCAACAGCACGAACAGCATCAGGATTACAGCCAGGCTCAGGTTGAGCTCGGAAAGGATGCGAATACCCTTGTCCAGCCCGCTGGCCACCGACAGCGTCGCCAACGCGCAGGTGGCGGTGATGAGAATGACCTGGACCGTGGCGTTTACCGGCAGACCGAACACATGGTGGAAACCGCTGTTGATCTGCAGTACCCCATAACCCAGCGAGGTCGCCACACCGAACACCGTGCCGAGGATGGCGAAGACATCCACGGCGTGCCCGATAGGCCCGTATATCCGTTCACCGATCAGCGGATAGAGCGCCGAGCGCAAAGTCAGTGGCAAGCCATTGCGGAAACTGAAATAGGCCAGAATGAGCGCGACGATGGCATAGATCGCCCAGGCATGCAGGCCCCAATGGAAGAATGTGATCTTCATGGCTTCGCGAGCCGCGGCGACTGTGCCAGGGTCGCCCACAGGCGGTGTGGTGAAATGCATCACCGGCTCGGCCACGCCAAAGAACATCAGGCCGATGCCCATGCCTGCCGAAAACAGCATGGCGAACCAGCTGCTCTTTCGGTAATCAGGCTCGCTGTGATCAGGCCCCAGCTTGATGTCGCCGTAGCGGCTGACGGCCAGAAACACCACGCTGATCAACACCAGCGCTACGGTGAGAATGTAGAACCAGCTGGCGTTGGTGATGATCCATTGCTGGACTTGTTCGAACAGGGCCTGGGCATGCTCCTGGAATGCCGTGGCGTACAAGACCAGCAGAAAAATGAGTATCGCGCTGGTGTAAAAGACGGGTGGATTGAGCGTGCTCCTGGGTTTGTCGGCTGCTGTCATTACGGCAGTTCTCCTTGTAAAACGATGAGCACAGGGTGCCCCGGCACCACGACATCTGCCCAGATTAGCAGCCAGGAAGATCTCCGTTTGCCGAGCCTGTGCACTTGAACAGCCATGAACCGTAACGCCCGAGGAAAAAAATCTCAAATCGCTGCGCATGTCGAGCCCGCCTGGCAGGACGGTACCGGGCGAAGGCGCCGGGCGTACTCCCGCCCTGCCTGAGTACCACCTCTGTCGGGTTTGCCACCCCGGTAATACACGTCATACTCGTGGCTTTACCCTCTGACACTGCGTAGACGATGCCCGACCGTACCCGCCTCCCCTCCCTCCCTCTCGGCCGTTCACGCTGGCGAGAATGGCGCCAGCGTCTGGCGTTCTGGATCGGGGCGCTGCTGGTGGGGCTTGTCGCACTGGCGTTCGCCTGGCTGGCCGAAGCTGCATTCGCTTCGTTCGAACGCCTGCTGGAATGGATGCCCTGGGCACCCCTTCTCATCACTCCCCTAGGGTTCGCGCTTCTGGCGTATTTGACACAGCGCTGGTTTGAAAACGCCAAGGGCAGCGGCATACCTCAAGTCATCGCTGCCCTGGAAATGCCATCCCGGCGCCTGCGTGCCCGATTGCTTTCGATTCCCGTTGCCGCCGCGCGCATGAGCCTGACGTTGGGCGCCCTGCTGGTAGGGGGCTCGGTCGGGCGAGAGGGGCCGACGGTTCACATCGGCGCTGCCGTGCTCTACACCTTTGGCCGGCGATTGGGCCTGCACGGGCGCCGCGCGATTGCCGGCCTGATCCTCGCAGGCGGCGCAGCCGGCATAGCCGCCGCGTTCAACACCCCGCTGGCCGGTGTCGTCTTTGCCATTGAAGAGCTGAGCCGCACGTTTGAGCAACGCTTCAGCGGCCTGGTGCTGACGGCGGTGCTGATTGGCGGCGTGGTCACGCTGGGGCTGATGGGGCACAACGCCTACTTTGGCGAAATAAGCGGGCGGATGCCCGTAGGCTGGGGCTGGAGTGTGGTGCCTGCATGCGCGCTGTTGGGGGGAGTGCTGGGTGGGTGTTACGCCAGGCTGGTGCTGCCTACCGATAAGGGCGTACTTGGCCGCCTGTGTACACTACGCGGGCGCTACCCGGTGCGGTTCGCGGCGATCTGCGGGCTGGTGCTGGCAGTGCTCGGGCTGGTTTCTGGCAACCATGTGTTCGGCACTGGCTACGAAGAGACCCGTGCCTTGCTCGAAGGCCGACCGATCACCGATGCCAGCTTCCTTCTCTGGAAGTTTCTGGCCAATGTCGTCTCTTACCTCTCCGGCATACCGGGCGGCCTGTTTTCGCCTTCGCTGAGCATCGGCGCGGCATTCCAGCCGCTGTTGAGCCTGATCCCCAATGTTGACCCACAGGCGTGTGCATTGCTGGGAATGGGCGCCTACCTGGCAGGCGTAACGCGTTCACCGTTGACTGCATCGGTCATCGTTCTGGAACTCACGCATAGTCCGGACCTGGCCATCCCGATGCTGGCAGTGACATTGATGGCTGCCGGCATCTCCGGTTGCATTTCGCCGGTTTCCCTCTACCACGCCCTGGCAAAGCAGATCATCGACAAAGTTGCACCTGCCAGATCCAGTTGAAATCAACGGCTGCGCGAGGCACGCTCAAGACGACTGTGACACAATGCTCAGCGACTTCTTGGTTCACCGCCTCGTCATTGCGAGTATCAACGAAATCAAAGGCATGCGAAAACTATTGGCAAGCGCCTTGGCGCTGGTAATGATCGCCGCCCTGTGCGGCTATGGCTTCTGGACCCAACAGCGCCCGGAAGGCCACTACCTCTCCGACCTGCGCATCGAACTGGCGTTGAACCACGGCGTGCCCGGCGAGCAGGGCAACCTGCTGGGCGTCGAGCCCCTGCTTTACCCAAGCGACTATCAAAACCTGCAACGCCTGCACCGCAAGCTCTCGGCCTACCTGCAACAAGCCCGTGCCCAGGGCCTGATAAGCCCGCGCACGGTGGTGGTGCTGCCGGAGCACATTGGCACCTGGCTGTGGGCCCGCGGCGAAAAGAACGAGCTGTACCAGGTCACCCGCAGCCGCGAGGCAGAGCAATGGCTGGAGTTGAGCAACCCGCTGCGCTATGGCCTGGCGATAGTGCGGGCCAGCGGCGATGACCGCCGGGCCGACGCGCACTTGCGCATGAAGGCTCAGCAGATGGCCCGCGACTACCAGCAGCTGTTCGGCAGCCTGGCCAAGGAGTTTGGCGTGACCTTGGTGGCCGGCTCGATCGTGCTGCCTGACCCCTATGTGGAAAAAGGCGTGCTGCATACCGGCGGCGGCCCGTTGTTCAACAGCAGCCTGGTGTTCGCCAGCGATGGTTCACCGCTGGGCCAGCCACAACGCCAGCAATTCCCGGACAGCCAGGTACGGCGTTACATCCATGATGGCCGCAAGCAACCCCTACAAGTGGTGCAAACCCCGGCCGGGCGTCTTGGCGTGCTGATCGGCAGCGATAGCTGGTACCCGGAAAACCACCAGCAGTTGGAGAACCAACAGGTACAACTGATCGCCAACCCGGTTTTCCTGAGCGGCAAAGACAGCTGGCAAGCGCCATGGCGTGGCAACCGGCACCAGGATGCGGCGGCCGAGCTTGCCCTGCAGCGCGGTGAAGTGAGCGAGAAGACCGCCTGGCAACGCCTGACCGAGGCTGCCGGCCAAGGGGTCAGCAGCATGAGTGTATTCATGCGGGGGCAGTTCTGGGACCAGGGCAGCGACGGTCAAGGCTTCGCCCATCAGAGCGGCGAATTGCTTACAGGCCCTCCCAGCCAGGGCGCACGCCTGCTGAACGTGTGGCTGTAGGGGTATGTCCCGCCCCCGCGTTCGCCTGGGCGACCTCTCGGTAGGTTTCGTCCAGCCACTTGCTGAGGCCATCCAGGGCCTCGGTCACGATCCTCAGCCGCTGCTGCGCCGTTACGGGCTGGATGAAACACGCTTGGCCGAAGCCGGCGCACGGCTGTCTATCCCCCGTTACATGCACCTGGGGCATGCTGCGATCGCGCTGTGCGGGGAGCCTGCCCTGGGCCTGCACATGGGACGCCTGAGCCGGCTGGCCCAGGCCGGCCTTGCGGGCGTCACAGCCGCGCAGGCGCCTACGTTGGGCGAAGCCGCCCGTACACTGCTGCGTTTCGAGCCGCTGTATGCCGCCAACTACCGTGGGCATTCGAGTTTTCAGGAAGACGCCCAAGGGGCATGGCTGCGCTTTTATTCAATCAGCCCCTACAACGCCTATAACCGTTTCGTGGTTGACTCGCTGCTGACTGGCTGGCTGGCCCAGCTTGCAGCCCTGACCGACACGCCCATACAGGCCGAGCGCCTGGAGATCGAATTCGAAGCACCCGGCTACGCCGCCCAGTACCAGCCATTGTGCAGCACCGCCGTGCAGTTTGGCGCCAGTGGCAACCGACTGCGCCTGGGCCGGGCCACGCTGGAGCTGGCCAACCCCCAGCATTGTCCGAGCACCTGGCAGCACCTGCTGCAACTGTGTGAAACGCACATGCTGCAGCGCACCCGGGTGCGCAGCCTGGGGGAGCGCATCACCCATTTGCTCGGCCCCCTGCTCAACGGTGGCCGTGAGCCCGGCCTGGAAGAAGTGGCACTGCGCCTGCAACTGCCCGCCTGGACCTTGCGGCGCAAACTGGCAGAGGAAGGCACGCGCTTTCGCGACTTGCTCAACGACACCCGGCGCGACCTTGCCGAGGCCTATATCCGCGATACGGAATTGACCTTCGGCGAGATTGCCTACCTGTTGGGTTTTGCATCGGCCGAGGCCTTCCAGCGCGCATTCAAGCGCTGGACGGGCCTCACACCGGGGGGGTTCCGCCGCAGTCAGCGGCAGGTCGGTCAAAGCTCGGTGGCGTCGTCGGCCGGTTCCGGGGTGTCCAGCTCGTAGGCTTGGTACTCGAGCAGCTCTTCCTGATATTCATCCATTACCCTGCGCCCTCTTCACTCTTTTATCTTCGTTGGTCATGCCTTCAAACCTAGGCAGGCTGGATGAAGAAATGATGACAAGCCTATGAGTGGTAAACGTAGCAGGTGTTCAGAAAGTTATCGTCTGGTGATCTGTAACAGCGAATGATTGGCCGTGTCGACGCCTGTTCAGGGAAGACCATTCAGAGTGAGGGTGCTTCAGCCTCGGCAGGCTGTGCATCCTGCTGCACCTGAATCGGCGCAGGCGCCGCCGGCGGTGCGACAGGTTGCGAACCCTGGCTGTCATCAACCACCGGCGCTGCTGGGGCCTCGCTCGCCGGGGCCACCGCCTCAGAGGCTGGTGCTGGTTCTGCTGGCGCCGGTGTTGCTGGCGCAGGAGCAGGTGCCGCCTCTGCCAAAGGAGCGCCCACAGGTGCTGGCGAAACTTGCTCAGGCAACCCCAAGGCAGGCGCTGTGTTCTCGGCCTTGGGCACAGGCGCTTCAACCTTGGCCTTGCTGACCTTCTTCGGCTTGGGCTTGGGCAAGTAGCTTTCGACCAGAGCAAAGTAACGCTCGTAGAACTGCGGCGCGGTCACGGTCTCGCTGGCGACCTTGACCATCGAATCGTCACTGGAGCCGATCGGCATCGAAACAGAACCCAGCACACCCACGCCGAGGCTGGCGGACGTATTGGACTTCTTGAGGGCGTAGCGGTCCTGCAACGCGTTGGCGAACATGGTCGAACGCTGTTCGTCACTGCTGTCGGGCGCGCAGGTCACGCTGAAGCTGATCTGCAGGTGGTTCTCGCTGTTCTGCTGGAAGCTTTTGTTACCGGCAATCTGGTTGGCGCCGCTGCTGGTGATGATGTAACCCTGGCTCAGCAGCGCACGCCGGGCAGCCTCGCACGAGCCGGCTTCACTGACCGGGAAACTGCGCGAGAAGGTGCCCGAGTCATCGAAGTTCTCATGCTCATAGATAGCGGTTTTTTTCGAGGAGCAACCGGTCACGCCCGCCAGCACCAGGGCCAGCCCGAGCGCACCAAAGACGGATGATCTGGTCATTGCGAATTCCGGGTAAGTCGAGAGGTGCCTATTGTGCATCACAGCACCCTTGCACTGAAACCGTTCGACGGTGAAGAGTCTGTCAGCATCGTGTAAATGTTGACTTTGCAGGCGCGTAAACGAAAAAAGCGACCCTAAGGTCGCTTTCTCGTTTTGCTTCGAAGCGTTCAAGGGCTTCGAGGCGAAGATGGCGCAGCGGACGGGACTCGAACCCGCGACCCCCGGCGTGACAGGCCGGTATTCTAACCGACTGAACTACCGCTGCGTATCGCTCGGGCTTTCGCCCGGTTGAAACTGTGATCTACCCTTGCGGCAAACAAAGCCTCAGGGCGGACACAAAAAAAGCGACACGAAGATCGCTCTTTTTGCTGCTTCGAAGCGTTCAAGGGGCTTCGAAACGAAGATGGCGCAGCGGACGGGACTCGAACCCGCGACCCCCGGCGTGACAGGCCGGTATTCTAACCGACTGAACTACCGCTGCGTATCGTTCAGGCTTGCGCCTGATTGAAACTGGGATCAGCCTGAGGCAATGTTGCCTTTTGGCTTCAGACCGGTGCAAAGCACCCATCTGTTACTGAAGAATGGCGCAGCGGACGGGACTCGAACCCGCGACCCCCGGCGTGACAGGCCGGTATTCTAACCGACTGAACTACCGCTGCGCATAGTGGCTTATCAGGCCTTGTTCCTCTCTGGCCATCTGCCTCTTTCGAAGCATCGTGCACCAGGAACGCTCAGGAAGTGGTGGGTGATGACGGGATCGAACCGCCGACCCTCTGCTTGTAAGGCAGATGCTCTCCCGGCTGAGCTAATCACCCTTGCGATGTTGCTTGTTGCGTTTGCTTCGCTGAGGCCGCGAAATTTACGCAGGTGCCGATGCTAAGTCAATAGCCCCGTTGAATTTTTTTTGAAAAGGGTGGGAGAGCAGTTGCAAGCTTCAAGCTGCAAGCCGCAAGAAAAAGCCAGGTGGCGCTGGCCCGATTTCCAAGCCCGGCAAATGACGAAGGGACCTCACGGCCCCCTCTTGCAGCTTGCAGCTCAGCTATAGATCATCTTGCGCGTCATGCCGCCATCGACCACGAACTCCTGGCCAGTGACGAAAGCTGCCTGGCGCGACAACAGCCAAGCAACCATGGCCGCCACGTCTTCCACCGTCCCTACCCTGCCCGTCGGATGCTGGGCATGGTCGGCATCGCTCAACGGCTCGGCACGGCGTTGCGCAGGGTCGCGCGTATCGATCCAGCCCGGGCTCACGGCATTGACGCGGATCTCCGGGCCCAGGCTCATGGCCAGGGCATGGGTCAACGCCACCAGGCCGCCCTTGCTTGCTGCATAGGCCTCGGTATCCGGCTCGGACTGCCGGGCACGGGTCGAGGCCAGATTGACGATCGCACCATTGTGCGCTCGCAAGTAAGGCGCACAGTGCTTGGCCAACAGCATCGGGCCGCTGAGGTTGACCGCCAGCACACGGTTCCATTGCGCCAGGCTCAGGCTCTCCAGGGTCTGGTTATGCGGGTTGGCGATGGCCGCGTTGCACACCAGCGCGTCCAGCCGCCCGAACTGCCCCAACACCTCGGAAACCCCGGCACTGACCTGGGCTTCGTCGGCTACATCCATGGTGATGAACCAGGCGTTTTCACCCAGGGCCTTGGCAACCTTGGCGCCGCGAGGGCGGTCCAGGTCGCTCAGCACCACCTGCCAACCCTCGCAGATCAACCAGGCAGCAATGCCCAGGCCGATGCCGCGTGCGGCACCGGTTACCAGGGCTACCCGGCCGTTATGGCCCGGCCCGCCGCCCTTCCAGTCGATCACAGCGCTGCCAGCCCACGCGCAAGGTCGGCTTGCAGGTCAGCCACGTCTTCCAGGCCGACGGCAACGCGGATCAGGCTGTCGCGAATACCCGCAGCCTCACGCTCCTGCGGCGTCAGGCGGCCGTGGGAGGTGGTGGCCGGGTGCGCGATAGTGGTCTTGCTGTCACCCAGGTTGGTGGTGATCGAGATCACCCGCGTGGCATCGATGAAGCGCCAGGCGCCTTCCTTGCCACCCTTGACCTCGAAACTCACCACCGCACCAAAGCCGCTCATCTGGCGCTTGGCCAGTTCGTGCTGCGGATGGCTTGGCAAGCCGGCGTAATGCACCTTCTCGATACCCTCCTGCTGCTCCAGCCACTCGGCCAGTTGCTGAGCGCTCTGGCAGTGCGCACGCATGCGCAGCTTGAGGGTTTCCAGGCCTTTGGTGAAGATCCAGGCGTTGAACGGGCTGAGGGTCGGGCCGGCGGTGCGCAAAAAGCCCACCACTTCTTTCATCTGCTCGCTGCGCCCGGCCACAACACCGCCCATGCAACGGCCCTGGCCGTCGATGAACTTGGTAGCGGAATGGAACACGATGTCCGCGCCAAGCTTGAGCGGCTGCTGCAGCGCCGGGGTGCTGAAGCAGTTGTCCACCACCAGCATGGCACCACGGGCATGGGCAATCTCGGCCAGCGCGGCAATGTCCACCAGTTCGGCCAGCGGGTTGGAAGGCGACTCGAGGATCAGCAGCTTGGTATTGGCCTTGATGGCCTTGTCCCAACCCGCCAGATCGACCAGCGGCACGTAATCCACTTGTACGCCGAAACGCTTGAAGTACTTCTCGAACAGGCTGATCGTCGAGCCGAACACGCTCTGCGACACCAGCACATGGTCGCCGGCGCTGCACAACGACATCACCACGGCGAGGATCGCCGCCATGCCGGTAGAGGTGGCCACGGCCTGCTCGGCACCTTCCATTGCCGCCAGGCGCTCCTCGAAGGCACGCACGGTCGGGTTGGTGTAGCGCGAGTAGACGTTGCCCGGGGTTTCACCGGCAAAGCGCGCGGCCGCATCGGCGGCCGTGCGGAAGACATAGCTGGAGGTCAGGAACAGCGCTTCGCTGTGCTCCGCCTCCGGTGTACGGTTCTGACCGGCACGCACCGCCAGGGTGTCGAAGCCGACACCCTCGAGGTCACTGTCCAGTCGCCCGGCATCCCATTGATCCGTCATGCCGTCGCTCTCCAAATCAGTTGTTGTAGAGGTCGATGATCGCGCTGACCGCCTGGTTCTTCACCTTGGCCAGGTCATTGCGAGCCTGCTCGATGCGGTCGAGGTAGGCCTCGTCGATGTCGCCGGTGACGTACTCACCGTTGAACACCGCGCAATCGAAGTGCTCGATCTTGATCTTGCCGCCACCGACCGATTCGATCAGGTCCGGCAGGTCCTGGTAGACCAGCCAGTCGGCGCCGATCAACTCGGCCACCTGATCGGTGGTGCGGTTGTGGGCGATCAGTTCGTGAGCGCTCGGCATGTCGATGCCGTAGACGTTGGGGTAACGCACTGCAGGGGCCGCGGAACAGAAGTAGACGTTTTTCGCGCCGGCTTCGCGAGCCATCTGGATGATCTGCTTGCAGGTGGTGCCGCGTACGATCGAGTCGTCGACCAGCATCACGTTCTTGCCGCGGAATTCCAGCTCGATGGCGTTGAGCTTCTGGCGCACCGATTTCTTGCGTGCAGCCTGGCCGGGCATGATGAAGGTACGGCCAATGTAGCGGTTTTTCACGAAGCCTTCGCGGAACTTGACGCCCAGGTGGTTGGCCAGCTCCAGGGCGGCGGTGCGGCTGGTGTCAGGGATCGGGATGACCACATCGATGTCGTGGTCCGGGCGCTCGCGCTGGATCTTCTCGGCCAGCTTCTCGCCCATGCGCAAGCGCGCCTTGTATACCGAAACGCCATCCATGATCGAGTCCGGACGGGCCAGGTAGACGTGCTCGAAGATGCACGGTTGCAGTTTCGGGCTTTGAGCGCACTGTTTGGTGTACAGCTGGCCTTCTTCGGTGATGTACACCGCTTCGCCCGGCGCCAGGTCGCGGATCAGGGTGAAGCCGAGCACGTCCAGGGCAACGCTTTCCGAGGCGATCATGTATTCAACGCCTTCGTCGGTATGACGCTGGCCGAACACCACCGGGCGAATGCCGTTGGGGTCACGGAAGCCGACAATGCCATAGCCGGTGACCATCGCCACCACGGCGTAACCGCCGACGCAGCGGCTGTGCACGTGGGAAACGGCGGCGAACACGTCTTCTTCGGTGGGCTGCAGCTTGCCACGCACCGCCAGTTCATGGGCGAACACGTTCAGCAGCACTTCCGAGTCGGAGTTGGTGTTGACGTGGCGCAGGTCGGACTCGTAGATCTCCTTGGCCAACTGCTCGACGTTGGTCAGGTTGCCGTTGTGCGCCAGGGTGATGCCGTACGGCGAGTTGACATAGAACGGCTGGGCTTCGGCCGAGGTCGAACTGCCCGCAGTCGGGTAACGGACGTGGCCGATACCCATATGGCCTACCAGGCGCTGCATGTGGCGCTGCTGGAAGACATCGCGCACCAGGCCATTATCCTTGCGCAGGAACAACCGGCCGTCGTGGCTGGTCACGATACCTGCAGCGTCCTGGCCGCGGTGCTGGAGGACCGTAAGCGCGTCATACAGCGCCTGATTGACGTTCGACTTACCGACGATACCGACGATGCCACACATGCGACGCAACCCCTACTTTGATGAAACTTGAGTGAATAGCGCTCAAGGCTTTGCAGGCCCGAGCAACTGTTCCTTGAACGGGAGATCAGCCGGAGTGCTGATCACCCCACTGGACATCCACTGGCTGGTGAAACCCAGGATCAGGTTCTTCGACCAGTCAGCGACCAATAGAAATTGTGGTATCAGGCGAGATTCCTGCCACCAGGTATCCTGTTGCACCGGCCCCAGGCTGAGCAGGCCGATGGCGACCACCACCAGCAAGGCTCCGCGCGCCGCGCCGAAGGCCATGCCGAGAAAACGATCGGTACCGGACAGCCCGGTCACGCGGATCAGCTCACCGACCAGGAAATTGACCATCGCGCCCACCAGCAGGGTGGCGACGAAAAGAATGGCGCAGCCAGCGATGATGCGCATCGATGGGGTCTGGATGTAGCTTTCAAGATACACCGAGAGCGACCCACCGAACATCCAGGCGACTGCACCGGCAATGATCCAGATGAGCAGGGACAAGGCTTCCTTGACGAAGCCGCGCTTGAGACTGATCAGTGTGGAAACGGCGATGATCGCGATGATCGCCCAATCAACCCAGGTAAATGCCACGGTGCTGCCTGCAGACGTTTGAGGCGGCGCATTTTACCAGAGCAAAGGGCCGGGAGTAAGCGGAATGTCAGGCCGATTGGCCAGCCCGCAGATGGGCTGCAGGGCAGCCCCCTGGAATCAACCGCGTTCTGGCTGGAAACGGATCACAAAGCCCTTCAGCTTCTGCTGCCGATTGATTGCATCACGCAGGCGCTCAGCCTCGGCACGCTCGATCAGCGGCCCCACATACACCCGATTCATGCCACCGGCCGAACGAATGTAGGCATTGTAACCCTGGCTGCGCAGGGTTTTCTGCAGGTTCTCGGCTCCGGCGCGATTGGACAGGCTGGCCAGCTGGATCGACCAGCTCACCGGCAAGCCGTTGACGTCGATTTTCGACGGTGCGGTAGCGCTTGCTGCTGGCGCAGGCGTAGCGGCCGGCTGCACCTGGGCCTTGGACGCCGGGGCAGGCGCCTGAGGCTTGGGCTGAATTTGAGCCTGGGTTTGCGGCGACGGCGTGATCGGCTGGCTCGGCGTGGCCACCGGGGCCGAGGACTCATTGACCACCACAGGTGCCTGCTGCGGCTCTTGCGGCAGCGGTTGCGGCTCGGGCACTGCAACCGGCTCTACCTTGACTTCAGGCAAGCTCGGCATCGCTGGAGCCTGCGGGGCCTCGACGCGCACCTGGCGCATTTCGTCCTCGCGGGTGAACAGCATCGGCAAGAAAATCACCGCCAGCGCCACCAGCACCAACGCACCCACCATGCGCTGTTTCATCCCTTTATCCAGCACTGCCATCTACTCACCCCTCCAGGGCCTGCTGCCCCAGCCATTCCAGGGCCTCGGCAACACAGAAAAACGAACCGAACAGCAGGATCTGGTCATCCGCCGTCGCCTGAGCGCATTGCCCATCAAGAGCGGCGCCGACGCTGGCATAAGACTTCACCGACGCGCCGAGGTTCGTCAAGGCGCCGACGAGTTCGGCGGCCGGACGGCTGCGCGGTGACTGCAAAGGCGCCACCGCCCAGTCGTCGACCAGGCCCTGCAACGGCGCCAGGACGCCTGCCAGGTCCTTGTCCGCCAGCAGGCCGAAGACTGCCAGGCGCCGGCCCTTGAGCGGTCGCGCTGACAGGCGACGCGCCAGGTATTCTGCTGCATGGGGGTTATGCCCCACATCCAGCAACAGCTCCACGCGCTTGCCTTGCCAACTGAACGTGCGACGGTCCAGCCGCCCGGTGATACGGGTATCGAGCAGCGCCTGACGAATTTGCCCGGCATCCCAAGGCAGCCCCATCAGCAGGTAAGCCTGCAGGGCCAGGGTGGCGTTCTCCATCGGCAGGTCGAGCAGCGGCAGGCCTGACAGCTCCACCACCGCGCCGTCTGCTGCTGTCCCGCGCCAGTGCCAGGTACTATCGGCACTGGTCAGATCGAAGTCACGCCCCCGCAGGAACAACGGCGCCGCCAGTTCACGCGCCTTGTCCAACAATGGCCGAGGGGGATCCAGGTCACCGCACAATGCCGGCTTGCCCGGGCGGAAGATGCCAGCCTTCTCGAAGGCTACCAACTCGCGGGTATCGCCCAGGTAATCGACATGGTCGACGCCGATACTGGTCACCAGGGCCAGGTCGGCATCGACGACGTTCACGGTATCCAGACGACCACCCAGGCCTACTTCAAGCACCACGGCATCCAGCCCGGACTGGTAGAACAGCCAGAATGCCGCCAGGGTGCCCATCTCGAAATAGGTAAGGGAAATCTCGCCTCGCGCCGCCTCGACGGCCGCAAAGGCTTCGCACAGGCGCTCATCACTGGCCTCCTGGCCATCGATCAGCACCCGTTCGTTGTAACGCAACAGGTGTGGCGAGCTGTACACGCCAACCTTGAGCCCCTGGGCACGCAGCATCGACGCCACGAAGGCACAGGTCGAGCCTTTGCCGTTGGTGCCGGTGACGGTCACCACACGGGGCGCCAGCTTGCCCAGGGCCAATCGTGCAAGCACCTTTTGCGAACGCTCCAGCCCCATGTCGATGGCCGAGGGGTGCAACTGCTCGAGGTAGGCGAGCCATTCGCCCAGGGTTCTGTCTTTCATCAGGCGACCGCAGCGGCCTCGCGTGCCTGCTCGGGAGTTTCCTGGCCGGTCATCTGCGCCAGCAGACGCGCCAGGCGTGGACGCAGCTCGCCACGGGAGATGATCAGGTCGATGGCGCCGTGCTCCAGCAGGAACTCGCTGCGCTGGAAGCCCTCAGGCAGCTTTTCGCGCACGGTCTGCTCGATCACGCGCGGGCCGGCAAAGCCGATCAGCGCCTTCGGCTCACCGACGATGACATCGCCGAGCATCGCCAGACTGGCGGAAACACCGCCGTAGACCGGATCGGTCAATACGGAGATGAACGGAATGCCCTCTTCGCGCAGGCGGGCCAGCACGGCCGAGGTCTTGGCCATCTGCATCAGCGAGATCAGCGCTTCCTGCATGCGCGCACCACCGGAGGCCGAGAAGCAGATCATCGGGCAGCGGTTTTCCAGGGCATGGTTGGCGGCGCGGACAAAACGCTCACCGACGACGGCGCCCATGGAACCACCCATAAAGGAAAATTCGAAGGCACTGACCACGATCGGCATGCCCATCAGGGTACCGCTCATGGAGATCAGGGCGTCCTTCTCGCCGGTCTGCTTCTGGGCACCGACCAGGCGGTCCTTGTACTTTTTGCCATCGCGGAATTTCAGGCGGTCGACCGGCTCCAGCTCGGCACCCAGCTCGGCACGGCCTTCAGCATCGAGGAAGATGTCGATGCGCTGGCGTGCGCCAATACGCATGTGGTGGTTGCACTTGGGGCAGACATCCAGGGTCTTTTCCAGCTCCGGACGATACAGCACGGCCTCACAGGCTGGGCACTTGTGCCACAGGCCTTCTGGCACCGAGCTCTTCTTCACCTCGGAACGCATGATCGAAGGGATCAGTTTGTCGACTAACCAGTTGCTCATGCTTTATTTCTCCAGTATTGGCGGGCGGGGACCAGTCTGGCCGGCCATGCCCTGCCCTTTGAGCTCAAATTCTTCTGTCAAACGATGACGAGCCGGCCACAGGGGCTGCCTGCGTACCGCACCGTCTTCAACGTATTCTTTGGCCAACCGGCATGCCGGCAGCCGCCCCGCAGGGCTGCGATAGCTATGGACGATGGCGCGCAGCCAGCCGTCACATCTGGCATCACGCCTGTTTCACCGCGCGCATGAACGCTTCGATCTTCGCCGCGTCCTTTATGCCCTTGGCCTGCTCCACACCACCACTGACATCCACCGCATACGGCCGCACCTGGGCGATGGCCTGGCCGACATTGCCGGCCGACAAGCCTCCGGCGAGAATGATCGGCTTGCTCAGCCGTGAAGGCACCAGCGACCAGTCGAACGCTTCGCCAGTACCACCGGGTACGCCGGCAACATAGGTGTCGAGCAGGATGCCACGCGCACCGGCATAGTGCCGGCAGGCAGCCTCCAGGTCATCACCCGGGCGCACTCGCAGCGCTTTGATCCAGGGGCGGTGGTAGCCTTCGCAGTCAGCCGGGGTTTCGTCGCCGTGGAACTGTAGCAGGTCCAGCGGCACAGCCTCGAGGATCTCGTTGAGTTCGCAGCGCGAGGCGTTGACGAACAGGCCGACCGTAGTCACGAAGGGTGGCAACTCGGCCATGATCGCCCGCGCCTGGCGCACGTCGACGGCGCGCGGGCTTTTGGCATAGAAAACGAAGCCGATGGCATCGGCCCCCGCCTCGGCTGCCGCCAGCGCGTCTTCTATGCGGGTAATCCCGCAGATCTTGCTGCGAACATTGCTCATGGACTGCAAACCCTGAGAAAACACTGAAAGGCCCGATGGTAGCAAAAGCGTTTTCGCCCGTCAGTCGGCCAACGCCTCGTAGCCGGTCAGAAAGTGTGGGCCAATGTAACGCTGTGGCAGCTGGAATTCCTCCGGGTACTCTACCTGCACCAGGTACAGGCCGTACGGATGGGCCGTCACACCGCCTTCGCGCCGGTTGCGCCCTTCCAGCACTTCACGGGCCCAGCCCGCAGGGCGCTCACCTGCACCAATGGTCATCAGCACGCCGGCAATGTTGCGCACCATATGGTGCAGGAAAGCGGTGGCCCGCACATCCAGCACGATCATCTGCCCGTGACGGGTGACCCGCAGGTGATGGATATGCTTGATCGGCGACTTGGCCTGGCACTGGCTGGCGCGAAAGGCACTGAAATCATGGGTACCCAGCAGGAACTGCGCAGCATCGGCCATGCGTTCTACATCAAGCGGCCGGTGATTCCAGGTCACTTCCTCGGCCAAGTGTGCCGGGCGGATCGGGTCGTTGTAGATGACATAACGGTAGCGCCGGGCGGTGGCCTTGAAGCGCGCATGGAAATCCGCAGGCATCGGCCGCGACCAGACCACACTGATGTCATGGGGCAGGTTGAAGTTGCTGCCCAGGGTCCAGGCGCGTTCGTCGCGATTGGCGCGGGTATCGAAATGCACGATCTGCCCACACCCATGCACACCGGCGTCGGTACGCCCGGCGCAGACCACCGTGATGGGCTCGTTGGCCACTTTCGACAGGGCTTGCTCCAGTGCCTGCTGGACACTGGGCACACCGCTGGCCTGGCGTTGCCAGCCGCGGTAGCGCGAACCCTTGTATTCCACGCCCAGGGCAATGCGGGTGAAGCCTTCGGCGGCCGATTCGGTGGCAGCGGTGTCGATGATGTCCAAGAGCGTGAAACCTGTGGGGTAATACGAAGTGCCGGGGATTATAACGACAACGGCAGCCTTGTTGGGCTGCCGTTGGTTTTACGCTGCAGGTGAGGCCTTCAGACCAGCCGGGACAGCATGTCTTCGGCTTCCTGACGTTGGGTGTCGTCGCCATCCTTGACCACTTCATCGAGGATGTCGCGCGCACCCTGATGGTCGCCCATGTCGATATAGGCACGTGCCAGATCGAGCTTGGTGGCCACTTCGTCGCTGCCGGAGAAGAAATCGAAGTCCAGGTCGTCCAAAGGTTCCGGCTCCTGGGCAGCATCGGCAGCGGTGAAGTGCGGCGCCAGCGACGGCGACTCGAGATTCTGCGAGAGCTTGTCCAGTTCGGCGTTGACGTCGCTCAGCTCCGAAGCAAAGCTCTTGGCAGCCGGTGACTGGTCATCCAGCGACAGCGACAGGTCGAAGTCTTCCGGCAGCTCCAGCTCGGAAATCGGGTCGAACTCAGGGATGGAATCGAAAGCCGCCAGTTCGGCAGCAACGTCGACCGGCTCTTCCTCGACCGGTTCGGCAACGCTCGGCTCACCCATGTCCAGGTCGAAGTCCGCCAGATCATCGACGCTCTGCGGTTCGGCCTGAGCCTGCGCCAGCAAGGCTTCGAAGTCGGCATCGGCATCTGCTTCCTGCACGGCAGGATCAGCGGCGGCGAGCGGCTCGTCATTTACCTGCAGATCCGTCAAGGCCGCTTCATCGAGCATCGGCGGTTCAAGGTCGCTCAGGGGCAGATCGTCACCCAGGTCAAGGTCGAAGGCACTGTCCAGACCATTGTCATCAAGGGCAGGCGCTTGAGCATCGGCCTCGGCTTGCGGCTCAGGTTCAGGTTCAGGTTCAGGTTCAGGCTCGGCATCGACCTCTGCAGGCGGCTGCGGCTCATCCTGCAACAGATCCTGCACATACTGCTCATCCAGTTCGGCAGCCAGCGCCGCAGCCCCCAGCCCCGCTGCGGCGATGCCGAGCATGGCCGGGTAATGCTCCTTGAGCTGACTGACCTGCGCGATATTTTCTTCGCTGCCCGGCAGCTTGCGCTCCTGCTCCACGAATGCGCTGTGGTCACCCTGGCGCGCATAAACCTCCATCAGCTTCAACCGCAGGCCATCATGCTCCGGTTGCGCAGCGACGGCCGTCTCCAACAGGTCGGCCGCATGGTTCAGACGGCCGCTGGCCAGGCTCTGCTCGACCTCAGCCAACAGCTCGGCATTCGGGTCCTGTGCCGGTGATGGCGCGGCAACGGGGGCTGGGGCTACGGGTTTTTCCGCCGCAACGGCTGCAGCAGCCGAAGCCGCTACCACCGCCGGCGACAGGGTTACGCCAGGCGCCGACACTTCCAGCTCATCGAAGCTGCTCGAAGGCAGGTCGAGGTCGGGGTTACGCTCGCCCTCCTCGGCCAGTGCCCGCGCCATACGCAGGTGCTTTTCGGCCTCCTGCTGGGCTTTGCGTCGGCGCGCGAGCAGCAACAGCAGCAACAGCAGCACGAGGAATGCGGAACCTGCGATCAGGCCCAGCACCAACGGATTCCCCAGCATCTCATCCAGCGCGCCCGGCTGCTGGGCGGCTGGGGCATCCTCGCCAGCCGGGGCAGAGCCAGGCGCGGTGTCGACGGCAGCCGGCGCCGGTGCCACGACGGGCTCGGCGGGCGGTACCTGGGCGTTGCCTGCAGGCTGCGCCGGGGCCGATTCACCAGGCAAGGCGGCGGCCGATGCCGGCTCCCCGGCAGCACCCTGTGCCTCCAGGCGTGCCAGCTGGTCGTTCTTGAGCTGAATCAGGCGCTGCAGCTTGTCCAGCTGGCTCTGCAGGTCGCTCATCCGGCTCTTGAGTTCTTCATTGTCACGACGGCTGGTGTCCAGGCTCTCCTGGGCCACGGCCAGCTTGTCGTTGAGCGCCTTGGCATCGCCAGCGCCAGGCTGGTTGCCTGGGCTGACCAGGCGCAGGTTGTCGCCCTGGGCGATACGTTCCGGCGCCGCATCGGCAGCGCCGCGACGGGTGGCGTCCAACTGCCTGGCGCGGGGGCCGAGGCGCCGGCCCTCACGCCAGGCGGCGTACTGTTCGGCCACTTCGCGATTGGCCTCGGCCTGGGGGATGCTCTGGACCTGCTGACGATCGGGCAGGCGCAACACCTGGCCAACCTTCAACTGGTTGATATTGTTGCCGATAAAGGCATCCGGGTTCAGCGCCTGAATGGCGATCATGGTCTGCTGCACCGAGCCACCACTTTGGGTATTGCGCGCAGCAATCTGCCAAAGGGTATCGCGGCGTTTGGTGGTGTAGCTGCCGGCGCTGCTGGTTGCCGGGGTGACATTGGCCGCAGCAGGCTGCTCGCCCTGGGCCTTGGCCTGGTCGAGCAGCACACTGTAGTCACGCAGCAGGCGGCCCTGGGGCCACATCACCTGGACCAGAAATTTGACCACCGAGCCCGGCAGCGGCTGGCTGGAGGTTACCCGCAGCACGCTCTTGCCATTGGGGTTGATCACCGGGGTAAAGCTCAGGTCCTCAAGGTAGCCCGGATACTCCACCCCGGCCTTGCTGAACTCTTCCGGCGGCGCCAGGCTTGGTGCCACTTCGGCAGCGGTGAGGTCGCGCACATCGAGCAATTCGATCTCGGCGTCCAGCGGCTGGTTCTGCGCCGACTTGAGCGTCAGCTCACCCAACCCCAGGGCATTCGCCATGCCAGATGACAGCGCCGACGCTGCCGCCATGGCCAGAACCAGTTTGCGAATTCGAAGCATGACCTCATCCCTTGTATGAATCGTCCCGAAACCGCATGCGGTGCGGGACAAAAGTGCTCGCCAGTATCTTTTACGCTATGTGTTTAATCAACAATTGCGCCACCTGCACGGCGTTGAGCGCAGCGCCCTTGCGCAGGTTGTCGGTGGTCAGCCACAGGTTGAGCTGCTGGTCTTCGTCAACACCATGGCGTACACGACCAACATAGACCACGTCTTGCCCTACTGCGTCCCCTACCGGGGTCGGATAATCATCCCGCTCGACCAGCTCGACACTGTCGGCACCCTCCAGCGCGGCATTGACCGCAACAAGATCCACCGGATTACGGCTCTGTACCGCCACACTGAAGCTATCGCCAAAAAACACCGGGACTTGAACGCAGGTCACGGAAATCTTCAGTTCCGGCTGCCCCAACAGCACCGGCAGCTCATCAACCAGGCGGCGTTCGAGCGCGGTGTGGCCCTGTTCGTCTGCCGCACCGACCTGGGCCAGCAGGTTGAACGCCACCTGGCGATCGAAGAAACGCGGCTCCAGCGGGCGGGCGTTGAGCAATTCGGCGGTCTGCCGGGCCAGTTCGTTGACAGCCTCCCGGCCCTGGGCAGACACCGCGAGTGCGGCCATGACCTGCACACGCTCGATCTCCAACAGCCCCTTCAGTGGCGCCAGCGCGACGGCCAAGGCCACGGCTGCGGCACTGGGGCTGGCGATGCACGCCGGCAGCGCCAGGCTGGCGATGCGCTCGGCGTTGGCCTCAGGCACGACCGCCAGGGCGTCATCCAGGCCGCCAGACAGGTCAATGACCGTGCAGCCGGCCTTACGGGCCTTGCTGGCAAAGCTACGGCTGACGGCCGGGCTGGCGGCGAAGAAGGCCAGTTTGACCTGGGTGAAATCGAAACTGTCGACCTCACGCACTTTGACCTTCTTGCCGGCGAACATCACGCTGCTGCCCGCCGACTCCATGCTGGCCAGCAGGTGCAGCGTGCCGACCGGAAAGTGCAATTCTTCGAGAATCTGTACCAAGGTTTCACCGACGCTACCGGTGGCGCCGACGACGGCGATGTCCAGGGGTTGGGTCATGGAGAGGATCCTTTTGCTGTAACGGCGGGGGGGCGGCACTTTACTCGGATTGTACCGTTTTGTCTGTGCTGGCCCTGTGGGGCGCACCATAAAAAAACCCGCGCTGTCACCAGCGCGGGTTTTCTGTTCAACGCAGAACGATCAACGCTCGAGCAGAATCCGCAGCATGCGGCGCAGCGGCTCGGCAGCACCCCACAGCAGCTGATCGCCGACGGTGAACGCGCCCAGATACTGCGAGCCCATGTTCAGCTTGCGCAAACGGCCCACCGGAATGTTCAGGGTACCGGTGACGTTGGTCGGGGTCAGCTCCTGCATGCTGATCTCGCGCTGGTTCGGCACCAGCTTCACCCACGGGTTGTGCTGGCTGATCATGCCTTCGATATCGGCCAGCGGCACGTCCTTGTTCAGCTTGATGGTCAGTGCCTGGCTGTGGCAGCGCATGGCGCCGATGCGCACGCAGATGCCATCGACCGGGATCGGGCTCTTGAAGCGGCCGAGGATCTTGTTGGTTTCGGCCTGGGCCTTCCACTCTTCACGGCTCTGGCCGTTCGGCAGCTCCTTGTCGATCCATGGGATCAGGCTGCCCGCCAGGGGCACGCCGAAGTTCTCGGCCGGGTAGGCCTCGCTGCGCATGGCCTCGGCCACCTTGCGGTCGATGTCGAGGATGGCGCTGGCCGGGTTGGCCAGGTCATCGGCAACTGCCGCGTGGGTAGCACCCATCTGCTTGATCAGCTCACGCATGTTCTGCGCACCGGCACCGGACGCCGCCTGGTAGGTCATGGCGCTCATCCACTCGACCAGGCCCGCTTCGAACAGGCCGCCAAGGCCCATCAGCATCAGGCTGACGGTGCAGTTGCCGCCGATGTAGTTCTTGGTGCCGGCATCGAGCTGCTGGTCGATCACCTTGCGGTTGACCGGGTCGAGCACGATCACCGCATCGTCCTGCATGCGCAGCGACGAGGCAGCATCGATCCAGTACCCCTGCCAGCCGGCTTCACGCAGCTTGGGGAAGACCTCGTTGGTGTAGTCGCCGCCCTGACAGGTCAGGATCACGTCGAGGGTCTTGAGTTCTTCAATCGAATAAGCGTCCTTGAGCGGAGCAATATCCTTGCCCACGTTCGGGCCCTGGCCACCGACATTGGAGGTAGTGAAGAACACCGGCTCGATAAGGTCGAAATCCTGCTCCTCCAGCATCCGCTGCATGAGCACGGAACCGACCATGCCGCGCCAACCGATCAGACCTACACGTTTCATCGCAACTACACCTTTGCTAAAAGTGGGCCGCCACCGACCAAAAACGGTGGCGGGCCAGAGAGATTACAGATTCCGCAGCGCTGCGACTACTGCGTCGCCCATTTCCTGCGTACCTACCTTGCTGCAACCGGCCGACCAGATGTCACCGGTACGCAGGCCCTGGTCCAGGACCTGGCTTACCGCCTGCTCGATGGCCTCGGCTGCGGCCTGCTGGTTGAAGCTGTAACGCAGCATCATCGACACCGACAGAATGGTCGCCAGCGGGTTGGCAATGCCTTGGCCGGCGATGTCCGGCGCCGAGCCGTGGCAAGGCTCGTACATGCCCTTGTTGTTGGCATCGAGCGACGCCGAAGGCAGCATGCCGATCGAACCGGTCAGCATGGAAGCTTCATCCGACAGGATGTCACCGAACATGTTGTCGGTCACCATCACGTCGAACTGCTTGGGCGCGCGCACCAGTTGCATGGCGGCGTTGTCTACATACATGTGGCTCAGTTCTACGTCCGGGTAGTCCTTGGCCACGTCCTCGACCACTTCACGCCACAGTTGGCTGGAGGCCAGGACGTTGGCCTTGTCCACCGAGCACAGCTTCTTGCCACGCACGCGGGCCATGTCGAAGCCGACGCGGGCGATACGGCGCACTTCGCTCTCGCTGTACGGGAGGGTGTCGTAGGCCTGACGCTCGCCGCCTTCGAGTTCACGCTGGCCACGCGGGGCACCAAAGTAGATGCCGCCGGTCAGCTCACGGACGATGAGGATGTCCAGGCCCGAGACGATTTCCGGCTTGAGCGACGAGGCATCGGCCAGTTGCGGGTAGAGGATGGCCGGGCGCAGGTTGGCGAACAGGCCCAGCTGCGAGCGGATTTTCAGCAGGCCGCGCTCAGGGCGGATGTCCCGCTCGATCTTGTCCCACTTCGGCCCGCCCACAGCGCCCAACAGAACGGCATCGGCCTGGCGCGCACGTTCCAGGGTCTCGTCGGCCAGCGGCACGCCGTGCTTGTCGATGGCAGCACCGCCGATCACGTCGTGCTCGAGGCTCAAGCCGAGCTGGAACTTGTCGCTGGCCAGCGCCAGCACCTTGACCGCCTCGGCCATGATTTCCGGACCAATGCCATCACCTGGGAGAATCAGAATCTGCTTGCTCATGCTTTCCTCTATCCATTCAAGCGGTGCGGCCAGCCCGGCCGCACCGTAAAAAACTCAGCGCTCTGCCCACAACACGATCACGTCGGTGCTGAACGAGCCGTCTGCCTCAATCTGGTAATACTGCCGCACTTCCTCGCCCATGGCTTGCTGCAACTGGCGTATGGCCACGCGCAGCGGCTCGGGCGTGCGCATGCGCTCGACCCACGAGGCCCACTCCAGGCGCAGGCGCTGACGGGTGTGGCTGCGGGCATGCAGGCCAGCTTCGCTGACCTGGCGCTGCCACTGGGCGGCAGAATAATCGCGTACGTGGCTGGTGTCGCGCAGCACTTCAACCGTTTGCAAATAGGTATCGAGCAACGGGCTGCCCGGCGACATCACGTCAATGAAGGCTGCCACCCCGCCCGGCTTCAACACCCGACGCACTTCGCGCAACGCCACACCCAGGTCGCTCCAGTGGTGCGCCGAGTAGCGGCTGAAGACGTAATCGAACGAGGCATCGGCGAACGGCAGACATTCTGCGGCACCATGCTCGGTGGTGATATTGCCCAGGCCGCGCTCGGCGGCGGCGCTGGCAACCACGTCAAGCATCGACTGCGACAGGTCGTAGGCGACCACCTCTGCCACCAGAGGCGCTACGTGGAAGCTGACATGACCGGCACCACAACCCAGGTCCAGCACGCGAGCCGCACCCTGCCCCGCCAGCTCGGCTTGCAGCAGGGCGAACTCACTGCCCTGGGCGTGCACGGCGCTGCTGAGGTAGGCACTGGCCTGTTCGCCGAACTGGCGTTGGACCACATCGGTGTGGGTGGTGCTGGTCATGGGCGCATTCCTTTTGATTTTGGGTTGTCTCTACGGCCGCTATCGCCGGCAAGCCGGCTCCCACCGCGACTGCACAGTGCGGGGTCGATGTGGAAGCCGGCTTGCCGGCGATGAGGCCAGCAAACCCGATTACATCATTCAGGCATCACGGAACAGCCAAGGCTGTGCGGTGCGGTGTTTGCCTTCAAACGCCTTGATCGCCTCGCCGTCCTGCAAGGTCAGGCCGATATCGTCCAGGCCATTGAGCAGGCAGTGCTTGCGGAACGCGTCGATCTCAAAGTGCAGCACCTTGCCATCCGGACGGGTCACCGCCTGTGCCTGCAGGTCGATGGTCAACTGGTAGCCAGGGTTGGCTTCGACCTGCTTGAACAGCTCGTCGACTTCCTCATCGCTCAGAATGATCGGCAACAAGCCGTTCTTGAAGCTGTTGTTGAAGAAGATGTCGGCGAAGCTCGGCGCGATCACGCTGCGGAAGCCGTATTCGTCCAGCGCCCAAGGGGCGTGCTCACGGCTCGAACCGCAGCCGAAGTTCTCGCGCGCCAGCAACACACTGGCACCCTGGTAGCGCTCGTGGTTGAGCACGAACTCTTTGTTCAGCGGGCGCTTGCTGTTGTCCTGGTAAGGCTGGCCGACGTCCAGGTAACGCCACTCGTCGAACAGGTTGGGGCCGAAGCCGGTACGCTTGATCGACTTGAGGAACTGCTTGGGAATGATCTGATCGGTGTCGACGTTGGCACGGTCCAACGGCGCGACGAGGCCGGTGTGCTGGGTAAAGGCTTTCATGCTGCGCTCCCTTGGATCAACTCGCGAACATCGATGAAGTGGCCAGTCACCGCCGCAGCGGCAGCCATGGCCGGGCTGACCAGATGGGTACGGCCACCGGCGCCCTGACGGCCTTCGAAGTTGCGGTTGGACGTGGACGCGCAATGCTCGCCGCTTTCCAGGCGGTCCGGGTTCATCGCCAGGCACATCGAGCAGCCTGGCTCACGCCATTCGAAACCAGCCTCGAGGAAGATCTTGTCCAGGCCTTCACGCTCGGCCTGGGCCTTGACCAGGCCCGAACCCGGCACGACGATGGCCTGCTTGACGGTGGCAGCGACCTTGCGGCCTTTGGCGATTTCGGCTGCGGCGCGCAGGTCTTCGATCCGCGAGTTAGTGCAGGAGCCAATGAACACGCGGTCCAGTTGGATATCGGTGATCGCCTGGTTGGCGCTCAGGCCCATGTACTTGAGGGCGCGCTCGATCGAGCCACGCTTGACCAGATCGGCTTCGGCGGCAGGGTCCGGCACACGCTGGTCGACGGCCAGGACCATCTCGGGCGACGTGCCCCAGCTGACCTGCGGCTTGATTTGCGCTGCATCGAGCTCGACCACGGTGTCGAATACCGCATCGTCATCGGATACCAGGTCTTTCCACGCCTCGACCGCACGCTCCCACTGCTCGCCTTTGGGCGCATAAGGGCGGCCTTCGACGTAGGCAATGGTGGTGGCATCGGTCGCAACCAGGCCAACCCGTGCACCGGCCTCGATCGACATGTTGCAAATGGTCATGCGGCCTTCCATGGACAGGGCGCGGATGGCGCTGCCAGCAAATTCCATGGCGTGGCCGTTGCCACCGGCGGTACCGATCTTGCCGATCACGGCAAGCACGATGTCCTTGGCCGTCACGCCGGCAGGCAATGTGCCCTCGACGCGCACCAGCATGTTCTTCATCTTTTTGGCGACCAGGCACTGGGTGGCGAGCACATGCTCGACCTCGGAGGTGCCGATACCATGGGCCAAGGCTCCGAAGGCGCCGTGGGTGGAAGTGTGCGAGTCGCCACAGACCACGGTCATGCCGGGCAAGGTGGCGCCCTGCTCGGGGCTGATGACATGGACGATGCCCTGGCGCACGTCATTCATCTTGAATTCGACGATGCCGTATTCGTCACAGTTCTCATCGAGGGTCTGCACCTGCAGGCGCGACACCTGGTCGACGATGGCCTCGATCCCGCCCTTGCGTTCCGGGGTGGTCGGCACGTTGTGGTCCGGGGTGGCGATGTTGGCATCGATGCGCCACGGCTTGCGGTTGGCCAGGCGCAGGCCTTCAAAGGCCTGGGGCGAGGTCACTTCGTGAATGATATGGCGGTCGATGTAGATCAAGGACGAGCCGTCATCACGGCGCTTGACCTCATGGGCTTCCCAGAGTTTGTCGTAGAGCGTTTTGCCAGCCATCAGACTGTTCCTCATCAGCGTCTTTCTATGCCAAAGACCCCTTGGCTTGTACGGACGATGCTATGGCGATAGATTGAATAACTCAAATTCATAATTTTCATGCTTTACATAACCATCAGGAATCCGAACCATGGACCTGGCCAACCTCAGCGCCTTCATTGCCATTGCCGAGACCGGCAGCTTTTCCGGTGCCGGCGAACGCCTGCACCTGACCCAACCGGCCATCAGCAAGCGCATTGCCGGGCTGGAGCAACAGCTGGACGTGCGCCTGTTCGATCGCCTGGGTCGCGAGGTGACCCTGACCGAAGCCGGCCGCGCCCTGCTGCCGCGTGCCTATCAGATCCTCAACGTCCTCGATGATACCCGACGTGCGCTGACCAACCTGACCGGGCAGGTGAGTGGTCGCCTGACCCTCGCCACCAGCCATCACATTGGCCTGCACCGCCTGCCCCCGCTGCTGCGGGCATTCACTCGCCAGTACCCGGCCGTTGCGCTGGATATCCAGTTCCTCGATTCAGAGGCGGCCTATGACGAGGTTCTGCATGGCCGCGCCGAGATAGCGGTCATCACCTTGGCACCCGAGCCCCATCACCTGATCAAGGCCATGCCCGTCTGGGACGACGCGCTGGATTTCGTCGCCGCCCCCGAGCACCCGCTGGCCAGCAATACCCAGGTCAGCCTGGCTGACGTTGCCCGCCATCCGGCGGTATTCCCCGGCGGCAATACCTTCACCCACCACATCGTCCAGCGCCTGTTCGAAAGCCAGGGCCTGGCCCCGAACATCGCCATGAGCACCAACTACCTGGAAACCATCAAGATGATGGTCTCGATCGGCCTGGCCTGGAGCGTGCTACCGCGCACCATGCTCGACGAGCAGGTTGCACCCATCGCTTTGCCCGGCATACAGCTGTCACGCCAGCTAGGCTACATACTGCATACCGAGCGAACGCTATCGAACGCCGCCCGGGCCTTCATGGCCCTGCTCGACAGTCACGCAGGGGCCGCCTGACCGTTCGTCAGCCCTGCACTTCCAACCAGGGACGCGTCAAACGCCAAAGGTCTGGTATCCATGCCCAAATCAGCAAACCGCTTTCCGCGCCTGCCGCGCATCCCTGCGGCCGACCCCCAGGAGTCGGAACTGGCCTGGCAGAACGCTCCGCAATTGCTGGCTGCGCTCAATGGTGCCCGCCTGGGCGCCTGGCTGTGGGACATCGACAGTGGCCGGGTCAGCTGGTCGCGCGGCACCCAGGCACTGTTCGGTTTCGATCCGCAGCGCCCCTTGCCCAACGACATCGACTACCTGGACCTGTTGCCGGAAGAAGATCGCGCCCGCACACGCCAACTGTTCCAGGCAGTGGTCAACGGTGAACCGGCCGAGAAAGCCATGCGCCATCGCATCCGCTGGCCGGATGGCAGCCTGCACTGGCTGGAAATCAACGGCAGCCTGACCCATGATCGCCAGGGCCGGCCTCAGATGATCGGGGTAATCCGCGAGATAACCCGCCAGCGCGAGCGGGAAACCGCCCTGATCAACTCGGAGAAACGCTTTGCCACCCTGTTCCACCTGAGCCCCAACGCAATTCTGCTCACCCGCCACCACGACGGCATGATTTTTGAAGTCAACCAGCATTTCGAAGACATGTTCGGCTGGCCCGGTGACCAAGTGATCGGCAAGACCACCCTGGAGCTGGGCCTCTGGGCAACCCCGGAGCAGCGCCACCTGGTACTGGATGCGACCCGTGCCAGCGGCGGCCCGGCCATCTTGGAAGTGCAGTTGCGCGCCAGCAGCGGCAAGATCCACGACGGCATCCTGTGCGCCCAGGGCATCGAACTGGAAGGGGTGACGTTCCTGCTCAGCACCTTCGTCGACACGTCCGAACGCAAACGCGCCGAGCAAGCGCTCAAGGATAGCCAGGAACGCCTTGACCTGGCCCTGGACTCGGCGCAACTGGGCACCTGGGACTGGCACATACCCAGCGGCATGCTCTATGGCTCGGCCCGTGCCGCACAATTGCACGGGCTGGACCCGATACCCTTTCACGAATCGTTCGACGCATTTTTCGAAGGCGTGCCCCAGGACGAACGCGATGGCATGCGCCAGGCTTACCGCAGCCTGCGCGAAGGCCCAGAAGGCAACTACCAGATAACCTACCGGGTGCAACTGGAAAACGGCGCTTCACGCTACATCGAAAGCCGCGCTCGCCTGTACCGCGACGAGCACGGCAACCCGTTGCGCATGGCTGGCACCCTTCTGGACATCACCGAGCAGGTCGAGCGCGAACTGCGCCTTAGCGCCTCGGAAGAGAAGTTCGCCAGCCTTTTCCAGGTCAGCCCCGACCCGATCTGCGTAACCCGCCAGGACACTGGCCAGTTCATCGAGATCAACCCGGCCTTCACCCAGACCTTTGGCTGGAGCGCCGAACAGGTGATCGGCCGCACCGCCGAACAGATCGGCCTGTGGGCCGAGTCGATCGAACGCGCCCACCGCATCGAACGGGTTATCCGCGAACAGGCCCTGAGCAATGTCGCCGTGGTGGTCAACCACCGCAACGGCTCACCACTGACCTGTGTCATTTCCAGCCGGCTGGTCAGCGTCGACAACCAGCCTTGCAGCGTCACGACCCTGCGCGATATAACCCAGCAGCAACGGGCCGAAGCGGCGCTCAAGTCCAGTGAAGAGAAGTTCGCCAAGGCATTTCACTCCAGCCCGGACGCCATCACCATCACCGAGCGCCACAGCGGTCGCTATGTGGAAGTCAACGATGGCTTCTGCCGGCTGACCGGCTACAGCACCGCCGAAGTGATCGGCCGCAGCGTCTACGAGCTGGGTATCTGGGCCGACGACAAGCAGCGCAACGCGTTGCTGGTGGAGCTGAAGGAGCGTGGCCGGGTACACCACCGGGAGATGCTCGGGCGCAACAAGCGTGGCGACATTCTCACTGTAGAAGTATCGGTTGAGCCGATCAGCCTCAACGAGGCCGATTGCCTGTTACTCACCGCACGCGATGTCAGCCAGTTGAAGAATGCCCAGGCACAGATCCGCCACCTGGCCTACCACGACCCGCTGACCAACCTGCCCAACCGCGCCTTGCTGATGGACCGCCTGAGCCAACAGATCGCCCTGCTGCGCCGGCACAACCTGCGCGGCGCCCTGCTGTTCCTCGACCTGGACCATTTCAAGCACATCAACGACTCCCTCGGCCACCCGGTGGGCGACACGGTGCTGAAGATCATCACCGCCCGCCTGGAAGCCAGTGTGCGCCTGGAAGACACGGTGGCACGCCTGGGTGGTGATGAATTCGTGGTACTGCTCAGTGGCCTGGAAGGCAGCCGCGAAGCGGTGGAGAACAAGGTTCGGGAGCTGGCCGATACCCTGCGCGAACTGCTGGCCGAACCCATGTCGCTGGACGGCCAGCGTCTGCAGGTAACCCCAAGCATTGGCGTGGCACTGATCCCCGACCACGGCACCACCCCCGCCGACCTGCTCAAACGCGCCGACATCGCCCTGTACCGCGCCAAGGACTCAGGGCGCAACACCACCCAGCTGTTCCATACCACCATGCAGAAGGCCGCCAGCGAGCGCTTGCGCATGGAAAGCGACCTGCGCCTGGCCCTGGCACGGGGCGAGCTGGCCTTGCACTTTCAGCCCCAGGTGGATGCCCGCGACAACCGCATTGTCGGGGCCGAGGTACTGTTGCGCTGGCATCACCCGCAATTGGGCCAGCAACCGCCGGCTCAGTTCATCCAGGTGCTGGAGGAAAGCGGCCTGATCCTGGAAGTTGGCAGCTGGATACTCGACGAAGCCTGCGACGCTTGTTCGCGCATGCTCGCAGACGGGTTGATCGATGCCGATGATTTCAGCCTGTGCGTGAACATCAGCCCCCGGCAGTTCCGCCAGAACGACTTCGTCCAACGGGTGCTGCGCAGCCTGGACGACTACCGTCTGCCGCGGCACATGCTCAAGCTGGAAATCACCGAGGGCATCGTGATCCAGAACCTGGAAGACACCATCAGCAAGATGCGCGAGCTCAAACGCTATGGGGTGAGCTTCGCCATGGATGATTTCGGTACGGGCTATTCCTCGCTGACCTACCTCAAGCGCTTGCCGGTGGACGCGCTGAAGATCGACCAGACCTTCGTGCGCGACGCCCCGCAAGACTCCAACGACGCCGAGATTGTCCGCGCCATCGTCGCCATGGCGCGCAGCCTTGACCTGGCGGTGATCGCCGAAGGCGTGGAGCTGACAGAACAACTGGAATTTCTGGAGCGGCTGGGGTGCCACCTGTACCAGGGTTACCTGCACAGCCGGCCGCTGCCGCTACCGGAGTTCCGGCAGATGCTGCTGGAGGCCCCCGCCGATTTCTGAGCAAGGAAAAAGGGATTTGGGGCCGCCAGGCGGCCCAATGCAGGAAAGCCGGCTCCCACAGGGTAGGAGCCGGCTTGCCGGCGATGGGCTGCGTAGCAGCCCTGATAACGCCGCCAGCCTCAGTTGAGTGCTGGTTTGTCACCATTGATCGGGATGCGCTTGGCCTTGGCTTCTTCCGGCACAATGCGCAGCAAGTCAATGCTGAGCAGCCCATTGGCGAGGCCTGCCGATTTGACCTCGATATGGTCCGCCAGGCGGAACGACAGCTTGAACGCGCGCTGGGCGATGCCCTGGTGCAGGTAGGTCACTTCTGCGGCGCCGTTTTCGCGTTTGCCGCCGATCACGGTCAGGACGCCTTTCTCGACCTGAAGGTCGAGGTCCTGCTCCTGGAAACCGGCTGCGGCAACGACGATGCGATAGTGGTCATCGCCATGCTTTTCAACGTTGTAGGGTGGGTAGCTGCTACCCGCCTCGTTACGTGCCGCAGACTCGAACAGGTCGTTGAAACGGTCGAAGCCAACGGAATGGCGGAACAGAGGTGCAAGAGAGAAAGCGGTAGTCATGGTCATAAACTCCTGAGATTCAGCAAGTAAAGTCACTACGCGACCCGGCTTCGGCATCGCGTACTGAATAAATAGGGCTCAGGAGATGGCTTTCAAGGGGCAAAAACAAAAAATTTTGCGGCGGCTTTACCGGCCCCAGGCAGAACTGATCACGCGACACATTCCTCGAATGCCTGCACTTCAACGCCCAGTAACCGGCTGATCCGCTGGCAATCATCTTCCCTGCGCAGCTCGGCAAACAGCAGCACCGCCTCGGGGTAGCTACGCGTCAGCATCGCCAACCACTGCTTCATCCGCCCCGGTGCGTAGCGCGGCGACAGCTTGGCCTGGGCCTGACGCCAGAACTCGCGCAGCAAAGGCAACAACGCCTCCCAACTCATCGGCTGGTACTCACGCCCGTCCCGCGCAGCCGCAATCTGCAAGGCCAGGTCCGGCCGCGACACCAGCCCCCGCCCGAGCATGATGTCCTCGGCGCCGCTCACCTCGCGGCAACGCCGCCAGTCGTCCACGGTCCAGATCTCACCGTTGGCGAACACCGGCACCTTGACCACATCCTGCACCCGCGCCACCCACTCCCAATGCGCTGGCGGCTTATAGCCCTCGACTTTGGTGCGTGCATGTACCACCAGGTGCGCCGAGCCGCCCTCAGCCAGCGCGGTCGCACAATCGAGCGCACCGTCCGGGGTATCGAAGCCAAGGCGCATCTTGGAGGTGACCGGGATGTGCGCCGGCACTGCGCGCCGCACTTCACGCACGATGGCGTGCAGCAGTTCGGGTTCCTTGAGCAGCACTGCGCCGCCGCGTGACTTGTTCACGGTCTTGGCCGGGCAACCGAAATTAAGGTCAATCACCGGCGCCCCCAGCTCACAGGCCAGCGCAGCGTTTTCGGCCAGGCAGACGGGGTCCGAGCCCAGCAACTGCACACGCATGGGTACACCGGCAGCCGTGCGCGCGCCCTGACGCAGTTCAGGTGCGAGCTTGTCGAAGGAAGAAGCAGGCAACAGGCGGTCGCACACGCGGATGAACTCGGTGACGCACCAATCGATGCCGCCCACTCGGGTCAGAACGTCGCGCAGGATGTTGTCGACCAGCCCCTCCATAGGGGCCAGGGCAATTTGCATTTCGAGGTCTCGGCGGGAAAAGCCGGCAGTCTACCAAAAAATGCCGGGTATTCAGGCGCCGATCAGCGCAGGACCGTACCCGTCGATGAACTCGGCCGGCATGCGCCTGGGTTTGCCACTGGACAACTCGATGCAGGCAAAGGTGGTCTGCGCGCGCAGCAGCGTCACACCGTCACGCGGGCGCTTGAGCTGGAAGCGCCGGGACATGCGCAGGCGCTGATCCCAATCGATGATCCAGGTTGCCAGTTGCAACTCGTCATCTTCGTAGGCTGCAGCGAGGTAGTCGATTTCATGGCGCACCACCGCCATGGCCCGGTCCAGGCGCCGGTATTCGGCCAGGTCCAGCCCCAGGCGCTGGGAGTGGCGCCAGGCGCAACGCTCCAGCCACGTGACGTAGACCGCGTTATTGGCGTGCCCGAGGCCGTCGATGTCCTCGCTGCCGACGCGCAGGTCGATGATGAATGGCGTTGCCAGGTCCCAACTCATGCCCGCTCCCAATGTCAGTGAACGGGCAGAGTGTATCGGATGTTCAAGCGCTTTGCCGGGCGGGCGCACTGACACGCGCCAGTAATTCGAGCACCGCCTCGCTCACGCGCGGGTCGGCGAGCACGCGCTGGTGGCCACCCTCCTCCAGCCGCAGCAGGCGGCTGTCGAACCAGGCCTTGTGGATGATCTCGGCCTCACCGGCGGGCACCAAGGCATCATCGGCGGCATGCACGACCAGCCCTGGCAGCTCCAACTGGTAACCACTGACATCCAGGCGATTGATCTGCATGCCGACGTCCTGTTCGACCTTGCGGATGAACGCGGCCCTGGCTCGCGCCGGCAGGCCAAGGTGGCGGGCGAAGCCGCGCAGCACACCAAGCAGCTGGGCCGGCGCTGCAATACTCACCGCAGCCTCGGCCCGGAGCCCCATCTGCAGTGCCAGCAAGACACTGGCACCGCCCATGGAATGGCCTATCACGGCACGCAACGGCGGCAGTTCGGCGGCAGCCTCCAGCAGTGCACGGGCAAACAGCACCACGTGCGCTTGCTGCCCAAGCGAACAGCCATGGGCCGGCCCCTCCAGAGAGACCACGGTATGCCCGGCCTTTACCAGGGTTTCGATCAACGCGGCAAACTGGGTCGCACGCCCTTCCCAGCCGTGCATCAGCAACACGGTCGGGCCTTGCCCCCAACGCAATGCCGACAGCCCGAAGCGCAGGGTGATGCGCTCGGCGCTCGCCAGCAATGGCAACTCCCACTGCCTTGGCGGCAGGTTGCGCGGGGTCATGAAGGCCCGGCGCATCTTGCCGGCCACATGCTCGGGGGCCAGACGCCCCAGGGTGCCATTCACGCCGCGAATCCAGCTCAGGGTAGTCATCGCCTTGCTCCAGGGTCAGAAGCTTAGATAACCGCCGATTTGGCGGCACGCAGGATGCGGTCAGAAAGCTCGCCCGTGCCCAAGGCACGCGCCAGGGCCAGGCCGCCTATCATCAGGGCCAGATCAGCCAGGGCCTTGTCGGCATCTTCAGGGCGGTCAACCATCGCCGCAGTCATCAATTCGATGTGCTCGGCCAGTACCTCGCGAAACACGTCTGGCAGGCGCTGCATCTCGCCGATCGAATTGGGCAGCGGGCAGGCATGCACCTGCGCATCGCGGTGCTTGCGCGACAGGTAGAACGCGCTCACCAGCGCCCGCCGCCCTTCCCCGTCCAGGCTCGGGTCAACGTGAGCCAGCAGGGCCCTGCGCTCGCTGAGCAACTGGCTAAATGCCTCGAGCATGAGCTCGTCCTTGCTGTCGAAGTGCGCATAGAAGCCTCCCACGGTAAGCCCTGCAGCACCCATGACCTGGCTGACGCTTGGCTCGGCGGGGCCGTGCTGGATCAACGCGCTTCGCGCAGCCTCAAGGATCCGCTCGCGGGTCTTGGTCTTCTTGTCGCTCATGGCTGGCTCACGATCAGAATATGATGATCGAAATATTATTCTCATAATATTTTTTGGCAAGCAGAATCGACCACCGCCTGTCGGTGCACATTTTTCAGGGAGGGAAAAAACAAAAGGCCCATTCAATAATCGAATGAGCCTCTAAAGTCCCGCAAAACGCGGGTAAAAATGGCGTCCCCTAGGGGACTCGAACCCCTGTTACCGCCGTGAAAGGGCGGTGTCCTAGGCCACTAGACGAAGGGGACATAACCTTCGCGAAGATCCGCTGCTGCGAACCCTGGCTAAATTGGTGGAGCTAAGCGGGATCGAACCGCTGACCTCCTGCATGCCATGCAGGCGCTCTCCCAGCTGAGCTATAGCCCCGAAAACAAAAGGCTCATCCAATATGCGAATGAGCCTCTTTAAGTCCCGCAAAACGCGGGTAAAGTGGCGTCCCCTAGGGGACTCGAACCCCTGTTACCGCCGTGAAAGGGCGGTGTCCTAGGCCACTAGACGAAGGGGACGTAACCTTCGCGAAGATTCGCTGCTGCGAACCCTGGCTAAATTGGTGGAGCTAAGCGGGATCGAACCGCTGACCTCCTGCATGCCATGCAGGCGCTCTCCCAGCTGAGCTATAGCCCCGGATTTCTAGCCTCTCGGCCCAGCGATGCATTGAACATCGCTTGTGCAAAACTGGCGTCCCCTAGGGGACTCGAACCCCTGTTACCGCCGTGAAAGGGCGGTGTCCTAGGCCACTAGACGAAGGGGACGAACCTTCTTACCTTCAAGACCCGGTTGCTGGACCCGGTCTTGCTTACCAGCCGAAGCTGTTAAGCGGAATTTGGTGGAGCTAAGCGGGATCGAACCGCTGACCTCCTGCATGCCATGCAGGCGCTCTCCCAGCTGAGCTATAGCCCCACAATGTCGCTTTGAACTGAATTACCGGCTGGGTGCCTGGCACTTCGTTTCGTTCATCGCTGTGGACGGGGCGCATATTAAGTTCGGATTGCAGGGCTGTCAAACGAAATTTTGAAAATATCCAAAAGTTTTTTCACAGATAACAACCACTTACCACCCTGCCCTGATTTGCGCACTCTGCTTTTGAGCACTTGAACCATTGCCAGCGGCATAGCCCGCTGGCAATGGCCCCGCGTCAAAGCCGCATCAAGCGATGTTGGCCAGCAGCTTTTCCCACTCTTTGTTTTCTTTCTTCGACACACCACCGAGCAGGTCCAGGGCTTGGCGCAGGCGATAGCGGGTAAGGTCAGGGCCGAGGATCTCCATGGCATCGAGCACCGACACCGAGCTGGCCTGGCCGGTGATGGCGGCGAACATCAGCGGCATGGCGTCACGCAGCTTCAGCTCCAGCGCTTCGACCACTGCCTGGATGCAGCCGGTGATACGCTCTTTTTCCCACTGGCGAAGGCTTTCCAGTTTCCACAGGATCAACTGCATCACCTGGCGCACCTGGTCGGCGGAGAGCTTCTTGCTTTCGAACAGTTTGGCGTCGAGCTTGAGCGCGCCCTCGAAGAAGAAACCACCCAGCGGAGCAACCTGGCTGAAGGTTTCGACCCGCCCCTGCACGTGCGGGGCGATTTTCATCATGTAGTCGCTGTTGAACGCCCACTTCTGCACGCGCGCGGCGAATTCTGCCACCGGCAGTTCGCGCAGCCACTGGCCGTTGAGCCACGACAGCTTCTCGATGTCGAAGATCGGGCCGCCCAGAGAGATACGCGACAGGTCGAAGTGCTCGACCATTTCGGCCAGGGAGAACTTCTCGCGCTCGTCCGGCATCGACCAGCCCATGCGGCCGAGGTAGTTGAGCATGGCCTCAGGCATGAAGCCCATGCGCTCGTAGAAGGTCACCGAGGTCGGGTTCTTGCGCTTGGAGAGCTTGCTCTTGTCCGGGTTGCGCAGCAGCGGCATGTAGCACAGCTTGGGCTGCTCCCAACCGAAGTATTCGTACAGCTTGATCAGCTTGGGTGCCGATGGCAGCCACTCTTCACCGCGCAGTACGTGGGTGATGCCCATCAGGTGGTCGTCGACCACGTTGGCCAGGAAGTAGGTCGGCAGGCCGTCGTTCTTCATCAGCACCTGCATGTCCATGCGGTCCCATGGGATCTCGACATCGCCACGGAGCATGTCCGGGACCACGCAGATACCTTCGCTCGGTACCTTCATGCGGATCACATGGGGCTCGCCAGCGGCCAGGCGGCGCTGCACTTGCTCGTCGCTCAACAGCAACGCGCGGCCATCGTAGCGCGGGGTTTCGCCACGGGCCATCTGCTCGGCGCGCATCTGCTCCAGCTCTTCGGCGGTGCAGAAGCAGTAGAACGCATGGCCGGCATCGACCAGTTGCTTGGCGTACTGGGCGTAGATCTCGCCGCGCTCGCTCTGCCGGTACGGGCCGTGCGGGCCGCCCACATCCGGGCCTTCGTTCCATTCGATGCCAAGCCAGCGCAGGGCGTCGAAGATCTGCTGCTCCGACTCGCGGGTCGAGCGCAACTGGTCGGTGTCCTCGATGCGCAGGATGAACTCACCGCCATGCTGCTTGGCGAAGCAGTAGTTGAACAGGGCGATGTAGGCGGTGCCGACATGGGGGTCGCCCGTGGGCGATGGCGCGATACGCGTGCGTACGGTGGTCATGGAGGGTCTCGAACGAAAGATGAAACAAAGGCACGATGTTAGCAGGGTGCGGGCACCGCGCTCCAGCGCGGGAGGTGGGTTATTGGGCTATCGGACGCCTGGAGACCGCCAAACATCATGCCGCTCCCCAAGGACCGAACCAGGCTTCAACTGGTAATCAACCGCTCGCGCAGCTTGGTAATCTCGTCGCGCAACTGCGCCGCCGCCTCGAATTCCAGGTCGCGGGCAAACTGCATCATTTTCTCTTCCAGTTGCTTGATGCGCTTGGTGATCTCGCCCGGCGTGCGCAGTTCGGCCTCGTAACGGGCGCTCTCCTCGGCGGCCTTGGCCATGCCCTTGCGCTTCTTGCTGCGCGACCCCGGCACGGTGGCGCCTTCCATGATATCGGTGATGTCCTTGACCACGCCCTTGGGCACGATGCCATTGGCCTGGTTGAAAGCGATCTGCTTCTCGCGGCGGCGCTCGGTTTCATCGATGGCACGCTGCATGGAGCCGGTTATCTGATCGGCATAGAGAATCGCGCGGCCATTGAGGTTGCGCGCGGCACGCCCGATGGTCTGGATGAGCGAGCGCTCGGAGCGCAGGAACCCTTCCTTGTCGGCGTCCAGGATCGCCACCAGTGACACCTCGGGCATGTCCAGGCCCTCGCGCAGCAGGTTGATGCCCACCAATACATCAAAAGTGCCCAGGCGCAGGTCACGGATGATTTCGACCCGTTCCACGGTATCGATGTCCGAGTGCAGGTAGCGCACCCGCACATCGTGATCGGCCAGGTAGTCGGAGAGATCCTCAGCCATGCGCTTGGTCAACGTGGTGGCCAGCACCCGCTCGCCCAGCGCCACGCGCTTGTGGATTTCCGACAGCAGGTCGTCGACCTGGGTCAGCGCCGGACGCACCTCGACCTGCGGGTCGACCAACCCGGTCGGGCGCACCACCTGCTCGACCACCCGCCCGGCGTGCTCGGCTTCGTAAGGCCCGGGCGTTGCCGAGACAAAGATGGTCTGCGGGCTGACCGACTCCCACTCATCGAAGCGCATCGGCCGGTTGTCCAGCGCCGATGGCAGGCGAAAGCCGTACTCGACCAGCGTTTCCTTGCGCGAGCGGTCGCCCTTGTACATCGCCCCGACCTGCGGAACGCTGACGTGGGATTCGTCGATCACCAGCAGCGCATCGTCCGGCAGGTAGTCGTAGAGGGTGGGTGGCGGCGCACCGGCCGGGCGCCCGGACAGGTAGCGCGAGTAGTTCTCGATGCCGTTGCAGTAACCCAGTTCGAGAATCATCTCCAGGTCGAACCGGGTACGCTGCTCCAGGCGCTGGGCTTCGACCAGCTTGTTGGCCTTGTGCAGGTACTCGAGGCGGCCCTTGAGCTCGTCCTTGATCCCTTCCACCGCCTCCAGCAGGGTTTCCCGCGGGGTAACGTAATGGCTCTTGGGGTAGAAGGTGAAACGCGGCAACTTGCGGAAGACTTCCCCGGTGAGCGGGTCGAACGCAGCGATGTTCTCCACCTCGTCGTCGAACAGCTCGATGCGGATGGCTTCGAGGTCCGATTCGGCCGGGAAGATATCGATGACGTCGCCGCGTACCCGGAAGGTGGCACGGGCAAAGTCCATCTCGTTGCGCGTGTACTGCAGATCGGCCAGGCGGCGCAACAGCGCGCGCTGGTCAAGCTTGTCGCCGCGGTCGACGTGCAGGACCATCTTCAGGTAGGTTTCGGGGCTGCCCAGGCCGTAGATGCACGAAACCGTGGTGACGATGATCGCATCGCGACGCTCCAGCAGCGCCTTGGTCGCAGACAGCCGCATCTGCTCGATATGATCGTTGATCGAAGCGTCCTTCTCGATGAAGGTGTCCGAGGAAGGCACGTAGGCTTCGGGCTGGTAATAGTCGTAATAGGAAACGAAATACTCGACGGCGTTGTTCGGGAAGAACGCCTTGAACTCGCCATACAACTGCGCGGCGAGCGTCTTGTTGGGCGCCAGCACCAAGGTCGGGCGCTGCACCTGCGCAATGACGTTGGCAACGCTGAAGGTCTTGCCCGAGCCGGTCACACCGAGCAGGGTCTGGTGCGACAGGCCTGCCTCGATGCCCTCTACCATCTGGCGGATAGCCTCGGGCTGGTCGCCGGCCGGCTGAAAACGGGTGACGAGCTGGAACTCGGACATGTCGGACCTCGCGGTAACGCAGCAACTGTAAATTTAGCCAGTAGTCTATACCCAAATGCGCCCGCCTGGGGCCACATTCAAGGCGGCGGTGTGAACGCTCACTGCGGTGGACCGGGCAATTCGACCAATGGTTGAAAAAAAATTGCGCAAATAGCCGGAAAAGCTGCGCCACACTGTCGCAGTGACCGGTCGGTATCACTATACTGACTCCCCGTTTGTGCACCGCTTCAGTGCATTCGGCTGGAGCGTGTACGCCCTATCACTCTCCATTCAGAGCCAAGGTAACAATGAGCCTGTTTTCCGCTGTCGAGCTGGCACCCCGCGACCCCATTCTGGGCCTCAACGAAGCATTCAACGCCGATCCCCGTACCGACAAGGTCAACCTGGGTGTGGGCGTGTACTGCAATGAGGAAGGCCGCATTCCGCTGCTGCGCGCCGTGATCGAAGCCGAAACCCAGCGTGCCGCCCAGCACGCTTCGCGCGGCTACCTGCCGATCGACGGCATCGCCACCTACGACCAGGCCGTGCAGAAACTGATCTTCGGCGCCGAGTCGCCACTGCTGGCCGCTGGCCGCGTGGTTACCGTGCAGGCCGTTGGCGGTACCGGTGCACTGAAGATCGGCGCCGACTTCCTCAAGCGCCTGTCGCCCAATGCCGTGGTCGCCATCAGCGACCCGAGCTGGGAAAACCACCGCGCCCTGTTTGAAACGGCCGGCTTCCCGGTACAGAACTACCGCTACTACGACGCCCCGAGCAACGACGTCAACCGCGCCGGCATGCTCGAAGACCTGAACAACCTGCCGTCTGGCTCGATCATTGTCCTGCACGCCTGCTGCCACAACCCGACAGGCGTCGACCTGGGCCTGGACGACTGGAAAAACGTTCTGGAAGTGGTCAAGGCCAAGGGCCACGTACCGTTCCTCGACATGGCCTACCAGGGCTTTGGCGAGGGCATCGGCGAAGACGCCTTCGCCGTGCGCCTGTTCGCCGAGTCGGGCCTGGACTTCTTCGTTTCCAGCTCGTTCTCCAAGTCGTTCTCGCTGTACGGCGAACGCGTTGGCGCACTGTCGATCGTGACCGGCAACAAAGACGAAAGCACCCGCGTGCTGTCGCAGGTCAAGCGCGTGATCCGCACCACCTACTCCAACCCGCCGACCCACGGCGCAACCATCGTTGCCACCGTACTCAACAGCGCCGAACTGCGCCAGATGTGGGAAGCCGAGCTGGGTGAAATGCGCCAGCGCATCCACGGCATGCGCAAGCAGATGGTCGAACTGCTGGCCGAATACGGCGCCAAGCGCGACTTCAGCTTCGTTGGCCGCCAAGCGGGCATGTTCTCCTATTCGGGCCTGACCGTAGAGCAAGTGGCACGCCTTAAGAACGAGTTCGGCATCTATGCACTGGATACCGGCCGCATCGCCGTGGCTGCACTGAACCAGAGCAACATCCACGTGGTCACCAAGGCCATCGTGGAAGTGCTGTAACTGCTTGATTTGGCTGGCTGATTCGCTGGGGGCGGGTTGACTTGCCCCTGGCAATCGGTAAGATATGCGCAGATTCCGCGATAGCTCAGTCGGTAGAGCAAATGACTGTTAATCATTGGGTCCCTGGTTCGAGTCCAGGTCGCGGAGCCAAATACCAAAAACCTCCAGATGCGCACGCACTGGAGGTTTTTTTATTGCTACGCCGAGGTATTCAGCAGTTGCGCCCGATGGGATAGAACTGCCCATGGCTCCAGACGCCCAGCCATTGCTCGCCATCGATCTCACGAGGCACCGCCAGCTCGACCAACTGGTAGAACACATTGCGATGGATCAACGCCTCTAGATTGTTGCGCATCAGCACATAAGGCGAAGGCTCCTGAGTGACAGGGTCAACCTCTACCCGCAGCGGATTGCGCGGCCCGGCCTCTACCTGATCCTCGACGTTGCTGGTAAAACTCAGCACCTGCTGCTCGCCCGTGCCCCGCACATCCAGCGCAACGGCAACGAACGGCGCATCGTCGACCCGAATACCCACTTTCTCTACCGGCGTGACCAGGAAGTAGTCGTCGCCATCCCGGCGGATGATGGTGGAAAACAAGCGCACCATCGGCTTGCGCCCGATCGGCGTGCCCAGGTAGTACCAGGTACCGTCACGGGCAATACGCATATCGATATCGCCACAGAAGTCCGGATTCCACAGATGCACCGGCGGCAGGCCCTTGTGCTTGGGTAACTGCGCCAGAAGATCATTGGCCTTGCCGGAATCTGTCATCACCCTGCCCTCACTCACTCATGCCCAGAAGGCTACGAGCGTACTCGCGCATCGGCGCTGCGAGCAAATCCTGCGGAGCATTGTCGTGGAACGTCAACAAACCGCCACGGCTTTTGATTCGCGCAGTGTCGATGAGGTAGCGGGTACTGGTTTCGATCAGCATCATCTGCACCACACCGGTGTCCCAGCCCAGGCGGTCGACAGCCTGCTCGTCATACCACTCATTGCCATTGCCGATACGGTCGTCGGTGCGGGCAAAACGGGTATACAGCACATAGTCGGCGCCGACCGACCGGGCCTCGGCGATGGCCTCTTCGAGGCCCAGCGGGCCCTGGGCGCGCCGTACCAGCGGGAAATACTCGACGAAGCTCTTGAAGGCCTCCTCGGCAACCACGTTCTGCTTCGGTACTGGCCCTTTGCTTGGCGGCATGAAGGCGCCCTGGCCGATGAAGATGAACGAATCGGGCTGCAGGCGAATCGACAGCGTGCGGCGTGTGTCGCTGTGATCCAGCAGGCCGGCATCGCTCATGTGGTAACGGACGCCCTCGCCCATATCGCTGACATTCATGCAGCCGCCCAGCGCCATAAGCGCCAGCAGCAAGACCAGGCTACGCATCTTTCCTCCAGTGACCGGCGACGAAAAACCGGCGAATAGCCGGCGGATGCAGCTTTTGCGCCAGATCAGCCGCCAATCACCTTCATCACCATCACGTCACCGGAAAACGCCAGCGCCTGTTTGTCGGCCAACGCCTTGACCAGCAACCGCTGCAGGGCTGGGAGCGCCTGATGACGGGGCTGCTCCAGCAGATCGCCGACAAAGTGACGGTTGCTCGACGACAGGCACCCGTGCAGCCAGCCGGTAGATGACAGGCGCAGGCGCGAGCAGCTCCGGCAGAACGGTACGCTCTCGTTGGCGATCACGCCGAAATGGCCCTTGCCCGGCACCTGGTAACGCAGCGCAGTGGCATCCAGCGGCGCATCGGCCCTCTCAAAAGCATGCGCGTGGCCAATCAGATCCAGCAGTTGGTCGAGCCCCACAAACTGCTGCAGGAATGCGTTGTGATCACGGGCCAGATGGCCCATGCGCATCAGTTCGATGAAACGCAGTTCGAAACCGCGGGCCAGGCAGTAGTCGAGCATGGGCACAACCTGGTCCAGGTTCTGCCCACGCATGGGTACCATGTTGACCTTGATCTGCATGCCCCTGGCACTGGCCTGCTGCATGCCCGCGAGAACGCTGGCCAGGTCGCCACCACGGGCGATGCGCCGAAATGCCTGGGGGTCGAGCGTATCGAGGGACACATTCAGACGACGGATGCCGGCCGCCTGCAACTGCGGCAACTTGCGCCCGAGCAACTGACCATTGGTAGTCAGGGTGATGTCCTGGAGCTCGAGCTTGGCCACTGCAGCCAAAAAAGCATCCAGCCTGGGGCTGACCAGTGGCTCACCGCCGGTAATACGCAGGCGCTCAATACCGGCTGCCTCGATCAGATAGGCCACCCCGCGGGCCAGCGCCTCGGCGGACAGCTCATCCTGCGCCGCAACCAGGCGTTTGCCGTTGGGCACGCAGTAGCTGCAGGCATAGTTGCAGGCAGCCGTCAGGCTGACGCGCAGGTTGCGAAAACGCCTGCCTTGACGATCGACAATCATGAATGACTCCGGCATGGATGAAACGGGGCCGGCAAAACCTGACTCAAAATTCAGGTTTTTGCAAGCCCCCGTTCCACACCGGATTCAACCGAGCGGGACGGAGCGCTTCAGTTCGCGGGTTCCGGGTCACGCTTGCGCTTGTTGCCCATGCGCACGCCGATGTCCATGAGGAACTGGAAGAAACCTTCCTGGTCCTCGAGCACATTGCTCCAGAATGGCGAGTGGTAGAGCGCCACGGCACCGTGCACCAAGGCCCAGGCGGCGCAGTAATGGAAGTATGGCGGCACGTCTTCGAGCTTGCCTTCGCTGATGCGGCCCTTGATCAGCTGGGTCAGCCGATCGAAGTTGGAAGCACGGATGCTGTGCAGCTCCTCGACCATCTCCGGCACCTGGTTGCCCTTGACCACCTTTTCTTCCAGGCGATCGAACAACCGGTAACGCTGCGGGTCGCGCATGCGGAACTCGAAATAGGCGCGCGACAGCGCCTCCTTGTCGCGGTCGACATCGGCCGAATGCAACAGCGCATTCAGGTCACGCTCGTAGTCGAGCATCAGGCGCAGGTAGATCTCCGCCTTGGACTTGAAGTGCTTGTAGATCGTACCTTTGCCGATACCTACAGCGTCAGCGATCATCTCGACGGTGACACTGTCTTCACCCTGTTCGAGAAACAGCTTGAGCGCAGTATCGAGGATTTCCTGTTCGCGACGGCGAAACTCACGGACCTTACGAGGTTCTTTCTGCATGGGAAGGACTGGATGACATTGAAGCGGTTTATTATGCCTAACTTGCAGCAAATTGCACGGATCATCCAACCATGTCTATGTTTCACGATGAGTTTGACCAGGCTCCGGGGCTGCGCTACCTGAACCACGCGGCCATCGCCCCCTGGCCACGCAGGGCCAGCGAAGCCGTGGCGCGCTTTGCGCGGGAAAACGTGAACCTGGGCGCCAGTGACTACCCGGCATGGTTGGCCACCGAGCGACGCCTGCGTGAGCGGCTCGCGCGCCTGCTCAACGCACCCTCACGCGGCGATATCGCGCTGGTCAAGAACACTTCCGAGGCGCTGTCACTGGTAGCTTTCGGCCTGGACTGGCAACCCGGCGACCAGGTGGTGATCAGCGACGAGGAGTTCCCCTCCAACCGGGTTGTCTGGGAGGCGCTGACCGATCGCGGCGTCGAGGTGGTTCAGGCAAGCCTCGCCGGGGCCGATCCGGAGGCTTCGTTACTGGCGGCCTGCAACCGGCGCACACGCCTGCTGGCGATCAGCGCCGTGCAGTTCGGCAGCGGCCTGCGCCTGGACCTGACGCGCCTGGGCCAGGGGTGCCGGGCACGCAAGGTACTGTTCTGCGTCGATGCCATTCAGCAAATTGGCGCCCTGCCTTTCGACGTGCAGCGCTATGAGTGTGATTTCGCCATGGCTGACGGGCACAAATGGATGCTGGGCCCTGAAGGCCTGGGGGTATTTTACTGCAGGGCCGCGCTGCGCCCGCAGCTAAGGCTCAACGCCTATGGCTGGCACATGCTGGATAATCTGGGTGACTTCGAACGCCGCCAGTGGCAACCCGCCCGCAGCGCACGGCGGTTCGAATGCGGCAGCCCGAACATGCTCGGCGCCTGCGCGCTGGAGGCCAGCCTGTCGCTGCTCGAGGAAGTCGGCATGGACGAAGTTGCCCGGCAATTGCAGCAACGTGTCGAGCAGTTGCACCAAGGGCTGGCGGGTATTTCCGGGGTCCAGTTACACAGCCCGGATAGCCCGGAGCGACGGGGTGGAATCGTCACATTCAGTATTTCCGGCCAGAACAGCGCAGACATTCATCGCACCCTGACCGCAGAGCGGACGATCTGTGCCCTACGAGGTCCAGGTGTGCGCTTTTCGCCGCACTTCTATACCAGTGAGCGGCTTATCGACGAAGCTGTGCAGCAAGTACGGCGCCTGGCCATGCGCTGAGGAAGGAAGCGGGCCCGGGCGTATTCCAAATCTGTTTAAAAAACGAACAATTGGCACTGGCACTGCGCCAAACCTGACCAATACTTGAAGTGTTGGCGCGGCGCATCCCCCCCAGTGGCGCGTCGATAAAGGTGCTCACGGACCGCGTACCTTTGTTTTACTCCTAATGGTCTTAACCCGGATTCCTCCCCCAGAACCCGGGTTTTTTTTGCCTCAATGGCGCAGCTGGGGCCACGGGCAGATTTGCAGCGCCCTTGAGAGTCAGCGCCCGGCTCAGACCACCCGGGCCAAAGGGAACAACCGCTTGAAGTTGTCGGTGGTCTGCCCGGCCAACTGCTCATAGCTGACGCCGCGCAAGGAAGCCACGTACTCGGCCACCTCACGCACATACTGCGGCAGGTTCGGCTTGCCACGGTAAGGAATCGGAGCCAGGTACGGCGAGTCGGTCTCCACCAGCAAGCGATCGACCGGCACCTGTCGCGCCACCTCGCGCAAGGCATCGGCATTGCGGAAGGTGACAATACCGGACAGCGAAATGTAGTAACCCAGGTCCAGGGCCGCCTTGGCCATCTCCCAGTCCTCGGTGAAGCAATGCAGCACACCAGCCTGCGGCAGGCTGGCCTCACGCAGCAGCGCCAAGGTGTCGGCTTTGGCTGCTCGCGTATGCACGATCACCGGCTTGCCGGTCTGGCGCGACGCCTCCAGGTGCAGGCGGAACGACGCCTGCTGCAGCTCGGCCGCCTCCGGCTCGTAGTGGTAGTCCAACCCGGTTTCACCGATCGCGACGACATGCGGGTGCGCCAATTCGCGCAGGAGCCATTCCAGCGCCGGGGTCTCGCCGGGGGCCAGGTCAAGCGGGTGCACGCCCACCGAGCAGTCGACATCGGCGTACTGCTCGCTCAGCGCCTTCACTGCCCCGGCATTTTCGGCGCTGACACCGATACACAGAAAATGCCCGACCCCGCGCTCGCGGGCCGCCTGCAGGGCGGCATCGAGGGAGCCCTGATGGGCACTGAGGTCAAGACGGTCGAGGTGGCAATGAGAATCTACGAGCATGGGAGACGTCACACATGAAAAAATGAAACATCAGCGGGAGCCGGGCAACTGCACCCAATGGGCCAACAAGGCTTCCAGCAGCAGCACGCGGTTGAGGTTGGCCTTGCCCAGCACCTTCTGGCGCTGCTCGAGAATCCACGCCTGCACCTCGAGCACCTTGGCCTGCCGGCTCTTCTGCGCAAGGTATTGCACCACCTTGCGCATATCGGCCAAGCCTAGCCCCTCCTCGTCCTGGGTCAATTGATAACGCAGGATCAGGTGCGACCAGTCGAAGAACCAGTCGAACAGCAGCAACAAGGGCACACCACTCCACGCCTCGGCCAGCTGACTGGGTGATTGCTGCTGCTTGAGCAGCTTTTTCACCCCATCGGTCACCAGCGCACGTTGCTCGCGCACACCTTGGGCCTGCAGGTTCACCGCCATCAACGGCGAGCCGGCAGCGAGGGTCAGCAGCTCGTCACGCTCGGCCTCGTCACTGCCGGCCAGCGCGGTGGCCAGCCAGGCCTGGCTCTGGGCAAGGCTCGGCTGCGGGCAGCTGACCTGCTGGCAGCGGCTCTTGATGGTCGGCAACAGCCGGCTGGGCTGGTGGCTGACCAGCAGCAGCACGGTGTCGCCGGAAGGCTCTTCCAGGCTTTTGAGCAGGGCGTTGGACGCATTGACGTTCATCGCCTCGACCGGCTCGATCAGGATGACCTTGCGCCCGCCCAACTGCGCCGTCTGCACGACGAACGACACCAGCTCGCGCACCTGATCGACCTTGATCGGCTTGTCAGCCTCTTCAGGCTCCAGCACAAAGTTGTCCGGATGGCTGCCCGCCTTGAGCAGCAAGCAGGACTTGCACTGCCCGCAGGCATCAAGCCCCTGTGGCTGCTGGCACAACAAGCGGGCCATCAGGCGCTCGGCCAAGGCGCGCTTGCCGATACCCTGCGGCCCGTGCAGCAGGTAGGCGTGGGCATGCTGCGCACGGCCCGCCAACTGCTGCCACAGCGCCTGCTGCCAAGGGTAGGCTTCAGCCACGGCAACGCTCCAGGATGCCCGGCAACAGCGCGTCAATGGCGCGCTGCACGGCTTCCAGCGGCTGCGCCGCGTCCAGCAGGTCGTAGCGCTGCGGCTCGCGCCGGGCGCGCTGCAGGTAAGCCTGGCGCACGGCCTCGAAGAAGGCCTGGCCCTCCTGCTCGAAACGATCCAGCCGCCCACGGGCGGCAGCACGGGCCAACCCTACTTCCACCGGCAGGTCGAAAACCAGCGTCAGGTCGGGGCGCAGCTCGCCTTGAACGAACTGCTCGAGCACGGCGATCCGCTCTACCGAAAGGCCGCGGCCACCGCCTTGGTAGGCGTAGGTAGCGTCCGTGAAACGATCACATAGCACCACGGCCCCACGCTCCAGCGCCGGGCGGATCACCTGCGCCAGATGCTGAGCGCGCGCGGCGAACACCAACAACAGCTCGGTGTCGGCAGCCATCACTTCATCACTCGGTGCCAACAGCAGTTCGCGGACCTTTTCAGCCAGCGGAGTACCGCCAGGCTCGCGGGTAAGCACCACATCCAGCCCCTGCTCTCGCAGGCGTGCTGCCAGGTAATCACGGTTGGTACTTTTGCCCGCGCCTTCGGGGCCTTCCAGGGTAATAAACAAGCCGCTCACAGGCAGTCCTTAATGTTGTTCGTCAGCCGCAGGCGCGTCGGCCGGCGCGGGGTCGCTGGCCGGTGCCGGGTCCTGGGCAGAGGGTTCGCCAGACTCTGGCGACGCTTGGGGAGCGGGGCTTGACCGGTAGTCTGCACGGCGCTTGAGCTGATACTCGCGCACTGCAGAATTGTGATCGTCCAAGTCATCGGAGAACACATGGCTGCCATCACCCCGGGCGACGAAGTACAGGCTGGTGCCATCGGCTGGATGGAGCGCAGCGTGGATCGCCTCTCGCCCGACCATGGCGATCGGCGTGGGCGGCAGACCAGAGATGGTATAGGTGTTGTAAGGCGTTGGCTCACGCAGGTCGGCACGGGTGATTCTGCCGTTGTAGCGTTCGCCCATACCGTAGATGACCGTAGGGTCTGTCTGCAGCATCATGCCCAGCCGCAGGCGACGAACGAACACCCCGGCAATTTGCCCGCGCTCCTGGGGGATGCCGGTTTCCTTCTCCACCAACGAGGCCATGATCAACGCCTGGTACGGGTCACGATAAGGCAGGTCGGTGGCGCGCTCGGCCCACTCTTTGGCCAGCACTTCGTCCAGCCGCATATAGGCCTGTTGCAGCAGCTCGACGTCACTCATGCCCCGCACGAAACGGTAGGTATCAGGGAAGAACCGGCCCTCCGGAAACACGCCGGTGTGGCCAAGCTTGTCCATGACTTCGGAGTCGGTAAGGCCATCGAGGGTGTGCTTGATCTTCTCGTGCCTGGCGATCGCCGAACGCACCTGGCGGAATGTCCAACCCTCCACCAGGGTCAGGTTGTACTGCACCACATCGGCACGGCGCCAGGCGTCGAACAACGCTTCGACGGTCATGCCCGGCGTGATGCGATATTCGCCGGTTTTCAGGGGTGTGCCGGCCATGTTGAAGCGCCAGTACAGGCGCAACCAGAAGGCGTCATCGAGCAACCCCTCGCCCTCCATGCGGTAGAACATGCGATTGGGGTTGGTGCCACTGGGCACGTCGAGCAGTTGCTCCTGCGTCACGCGCAAGGGCTGCTCCAGCACCGAGTTGACCTTCCAGGCAGACCAGCCCAATGCCAGGCCGGCCAGGATCAAGCCCATTTCCAGCAGCAGCAGGATTTTGCGTCTCACGAATTCAGGTATCCAGTAACGTACGGGCAAAGGCCTGCAGTTTACGGGTGAGCGGGCCCGGCGACCAGTTCAGCGCAGCAAAAGCCCGCACCGGCCAGACCCCATAAACGCTGTTGCAGATGAATACCTCATCGGCCAGCGCAAGCTCGTCGAACGGCAGGTCACGCACCTGCACCGGAATGGCCAGTGCCTGCGCCTGTTCCAGCAACGCACCGCGCATCACCCCTGCCACGCCGCAACGGCTGAGCTCGGCAGTAAGCAACACGCCGCCGCGCACCAGGAAAAGATTGCTGTAAACACCTTCGACCAGCCTGCCTTGCCCATCACACATCAAGCCTTCGGCATGTTCACTGTCCTGCCATTCGGCACGGGCCAGCACCTGCTCCAGGCGGTTGAGGTGTTTGAGGCCTGCCAGCAACGGTTGTTCCCCAAGCCGGGTCTGGCAAGGAAAAAGACGCACACCGTGTTCGGCATGTTCGGCAGGGTAGCCGGGCAGCGGGCTGCCCAGCAGGATGCGCCGCGGCGCGGCACCTGCCATCGGCGCATAGCCACGCTGGCTATCGCCCCGGGTGAGGATCAGTTTCGCGACACCGTCACCCAGTTGGCTGGCATAACGCAGGATTTCATCGCGCACCAACGCCAGGTCGGCATCGATTGCCAGGCGCTGGCAGCCCAGGGCCAGACGCGCCAGGTGACCGTCCAGCATGCTGGGGCGGCCACTGCGTACGGCGATGGTCTCGAACAGACCATCGCCGTAGGCCAGGCCACGGTTCTGCAGGTTGACCGCAGTCGCGGGCTGGCCGTCGATCCAGCTGTGCATCAGCCGGCGAACCGGCGGAACACCAGCGAGCCGTTGGTGCCACCAAAGCCGAACGAGTTGGACAGCACTACGTCGATCGGCATGCTGCGCGCCTGATGGGGCACGAAGTCGAGGTCGCAGCCTTCGTCCGGCTCATCAAGGTTGATGGTTGGCGGTGCCATCTGGCTGTTGATCGCCAGCACGCTGAAGATGGCCTCTACAGCGCCCGCAGCCCCCAGCAGGTGACCGGTCATCGACTTGGTCGAGCTGACAGCCAGCTTGTAGGCGTGCTCGCCAAACACGCGCTTGATCGCCGCGACTTCAGCGATATCGCCAGCCGGAGTCGAGGTACCGTGGGCGTTGATGTAGCTGACCTCAGCCGGCTGGATGCCAGCATCACGCAAGGCGTTGGCCATGCAGCGCGCAGCGCCTTCGCCACTGTCGGGTGGCGAAGTCATGTGGTAAGCGTCGCCGCTCATGCCGAAACCAACCAGCTCGGCATAGATGGTCGCACCACGGGCCTGGGCATGCTCCAGCTCTTCGAGCACCAGCGCACCGGCGCCGTCGGAGAGTACAAAACCGTCACGCCCCTTGTCCCACGGGCGGCTGGCACGGGCCGGCTCATCGTTGCGGGTCGACAGTGCGCGAGAAGCACCGAAGCCACCCATGCCCAAGCCGCAAGCGGCCATTTCGGCGCCACCGGCGATCATCACGTCGGCTTCACCGTAGGCGATGTTGCGAGCAGCCATGCCGATGCAGTGGGTGCCAGTGGTGCAGGCAGTGGCAATGGCATAATTGGGGCCCTGCAACCCCAGATGGATCGACAGGAAGCCGGAGATCATGTTGATGATCGAGCCTGGCACGAAGAACGGCGAAATGCGGCGCGGGCCTTGATCGTGCAAGGTGCGGCTGGTTTCTTCGATATTGGTCAGGCCGCCGATCCCAGAGCCCATGGCCACGCCAATGCGCTCGCGGTTGGCGTCGGTGACTTCCAGGCCGGCATTGCGTACCGCCTGGAAACCGGCCGCCAGGCCGTACTGGATGAACAAGTCAAGCTTGCGAGCTTCCTTGGCCGACAGGTACTGCTCGACCTCAAAGCCCTTCACCGAGCCGCCAAAACGGGTGGAGTAGGCAGAAAGGTCCGTATGCTCGATCGGACCGATGCCACTGCGGCCAGCCAGAATGCCCTGCCAGGTGCTCGGTACATCCGTACCCAGTGGCGACAGCATACCCATACCAGTGACCACGACGCGTCTACGCGACACAGTACTCTCCTTTTCTAATAACAGAGTCTCTTGCCATTGCATTCAAGGCAATGGAATGAAATGGCAACAGGCTCTCGAAGCCCGCGGATCATTGCAGGACCTTCGCAAAGAAAAAACCGCACGCCGGCAAAGGCAGTGCGGTTCTTCTCGACAAGAAGCGTCGACTACAGCGTCTTAAGCCTGGTGGGCGTTGACGTAGTCGATGGCAGCTTGAACGGTAGTGATCTTCTCGGCTTCTTCGTCAGGGATTTCGGTCTCGAATTCCTCTTCCAGAGCCATCACCAGCTCAACGGTGTCAAGCGAGTCGGCACCCAGATCATCAACGAAAGAAGATTCGTTCTTGATTTCCTCTTCCTTGACGCCCAGTTGCTCGGCGACGATTTTCTTGACGCGTTCTTCGATGGTGCTCATACCTAGTTTTCACTCCTAATGGATATATGTCAGGCAGCTGGCCGGTGACCAATTTTATAGAAAGACGTTCGCTTTTCAAGCGGAACGCACCTTCGCTTCAGTCACCCTGCCCCCTGCCTGGAATCTGGTTGCAGCTTTATAACGGATTTTAGGCTGGGAGTATGACTCTTTTTTTAAGCAATCCGTCACATTGAGTTGCAGTGTTACATGTACATCCCGCCGTTCACCGGCACGGTAGCGCCGGTGACATAGGCTGCGCCGTCGGATGCCAGGAAGGAAACCACCTTGGCGATTTCTTCGGCCTGACCCAGGCGGCCCAGCGGAATCTGGGTCTGCAGGACTTCGCGCTGCGCTTCTGGCAATTCGCGGGTCATGTCGGTATCGATGAAGCCTGGGGTCACCGAATTGACGGTGATGCCGCGCGAGCCGACTTCACGCGCCAGGGCGCGGCTGAAGCCTTCCAGGCCGGCCTTGGCGGCCGCATAGTTGGCCTGGCCAGCGTTACCCATGGCACCGACGACCGAGCCGATGCTGATGATACGACCCCAACGCGCCTTGGTCATGCCACGCAGCACGCCCTTGGACAAACGGTAGAGGCTGTTCAGGTTGGTGTCGATCACGTCGAACCACTCGTCGTCCTTCATGCGCAGCATGAGGTTGTCGCGGGTGATGCCAGCGTTGTTGACCAGAATGGCCGGGGCACCGAACTGCTCGCCGATGGCACCCAGTACCGCCTCCACCGACTCGGCGCTGGTGACGTTCAGCTCCATGCCGGTACCGGTGATACCGTGCTCTTTCAGGGTGGCAGCGATGCGCTCGGCACCGGAAGCCGAGGTGGCGGTACCGATCACGGTAGCGCCCTGGCGGCCCAGCTCGAGGGCGATGGCCTGGCCGATACCTCGGCTGGCGCCGGTAACCAATGCAACTTTACCTTGCAGGCTCATGCAAGCTTCTCCAAATTCAGGCCAGCGCCGCACGGGTGGCGGCGACGGCGTCGGGGGTATTGAGGTTGTAGGTGGTCACACCGTCGGCGCAACGCTTGTTCAGGCCAGCCAGCACCTTGCCCGGGCCACATTCGACCAGGTTGACCGCGCCGTTCGCAGCGAGGGTCTGCACGCATTCAACCCAGCGAACCGGCTGATACAGCTGCGCCAGCAGATCCTGCTTGAGGGTGTCGAGGTCGGCGGCGACGGCGGCAGTAACGTTCTGCACTACCGGAATCTGCGGCGCCTTCCATTCGACGGCATTGACGTGCTCGGCGAAACGATCGGCAGCCGGCTTCATCAGGGCGCAGTGCGACGGCACGCTGACCGGCAGCGGCAAGGCGCGCTTGGCGCCCTTGGCCTTGCACAGCTCGATGGCACGATTGACCGCCGCGACGTTGCCGGCGATGACCACCTGGCCCGGCGAGTTGAAGTTGACTGCGCTGACCACTTCATCTTCGGCCGCTTCGGCGCAAATGGCCTTCACATCATCGTCGCCCAGGCCGAGGATGGCGGCCATGGCGCCATGACCGGCCGGCACGGCTTCCTGCATCAGTTCGCCACGGCGCTTGACCAGCTTGACGGCGTCTTTGAGCGACAGGCTGCCAGCAGCGACCAGAGCGCTGTACTCGCCCAGGCTGTGGCCCGACACGAAGGCCGGCTGCGCGCCACCCTCCTCCAGCCACAGGCGCCACAGGGCGATGGAGGCAGTGAGAATGGCCGGTTGGGTCTTGTCGGTTTGATTGAGTTGCTCTTCCGGGCCTTCCTGGACCAGCTCCCACAGGTCGTAACCCAGAGCCTCGGAGGCTTCCTTGAAGGTCTCAACGATCACCGGCTTTTCAGCGCCCAGTTCTTTGAGCATGCCCAGCGACTGGGAACCTTGACCGGGGAAGACGAATGCGAGGGATGCAGACATTGAACAAGCCCTTATGATCTTGTCGTCGGATAGGGTGCGCCGAGCCAAAGACTAGACGCGGAAACTGAAAACTTGGATGGAAACGCGGACCAAGCGGTCACATTTAAGCACTTCATCGGCGAAATGCCTAAGGCAACAGGTCTTCAAGGCGCCCGTGCAAGCGCTGCGGGAGGTTTTCCTGGATCTCGATCAGCGCACGCTGGATGGCGCTTTGAAAGCCCTGCACGCCGGCCGAGCCATGGCTCTTGATGACGATACCCTGCAGCCCCAGAAAACTTGCCCCATTATGCCGCGCCGGCGCCAGGTCGGCCTGCAGACGCTTGAGCAGCGGCATCGCGACGGCCCCGGCAACACGTGACAACGGGCCACCCTTGAACAGTTTTTCGATGCGCGCAGCGATCATCGTCGCCAGGCCCTCGCTGGACTTGAGCAGGATATTGCCAACAAAGCCGTCGCACACCACCACGTCCGCCTCCCCCCGATAAAGGCCATCACCCTCGACGAAGCCGACATAATTGAGGCCGCGAGCGTTCTGCAACAGCGTGGCAGCCAGCTTGACCTGCTGATTGCCCTTGATGTCCTCGGTGCCGATATTCAACAGTGCCACCCGCGGGCGCTGGACACCCAAGGCCTGTGCGGCCACCGAGCCCATTACAGCGAACTGGTAGAGGTTTTCGGCACTGCAGTCGACATTGGCACCCAGGTCGAGCAACTGGCAGTACCCCGCCTGAGTCGGGATAGCCGCGACCATGGCAGGCCGATCGATACCCGGCAGCGTCTTGAGCACCAAGCGCGACAACGCCATCAGCGCGCCGGTATTGCCGGCACTGACGCAGGCCTGGGCCTTGCCATCACGCACCAGTTCAAGGGCGATGCGCATCGACGAGTCCGGCTTGCCGCGCAGCGCCTGGGATGGCCGCTCGTCCATACCGATCACCTCACTGGCAGCGACAATCTGCAGGCGCGCACGATCCGCAGCCGCAAGGCCACTGACAAGATCTTCTAGGAGGGATGGTTGACCGACGAGGGTCAGGTGCAGCGAGGGGGTAGCCGAAAGGCAGGCTATGCTAGCCTGGACAATGCTGCGGGGACCGAAGTCCCCGCCCATTGCGTCGATCGCGATGATCTGAGCAGACAAGGATTACTCGTCAGCGCCCTTGTCGATCACTTTACGACCACGGTATACGCCTTCTGGCGATACGTGGTGACGCAGGTGTACTTCACCGGTGGTCTTTTCTACCGACAGCGCGTTTTCCGACAGAGCGTCGTGCGAACGGCGCATGTCACGGGCAGAGCGGGATTTTTTGTTCTGCTGAACAGCCATAATTGATTAACTCCTAAACGTTTGGGTCACGCTTTAACTGCGCCAAAACACTGAACGGGTTGGACCGCGATACCTCGTCCTTGCTCGATTCGGGCTCGTCTGCGCCCGCCGGCTGCTGGCATTCTTCCGGATGATGAGCAGGCACGATGGGCAAGGCGAGCAGAAGCTCCTCCTCGATCAAGGCCTGCAGATCCAAAGGATCTTCGCCCAGTTCCAGCACGTCATAGCCTTTCGGCAACGACTGGGTATTCGCACCCTCCTTCACCACAGCGTAAGTGCATTCGCTGTGAATCGGCAGGGTGACCAGCTCAAGACAACGCTGGCAAACCATTTTGACTTCGACATCCAGCTCGCTGTGGATAACCACCACGTGCTGTTCATCTCGTTCAAAATCGAACTTCGCCTGCACCGTACCGACATTGTCGGAAAGCGGGTCGCAGAGTCTTTCCAAATCAGCGAGTTGCAGCGAACCGTTAAGGGTTACGCCACGATCGGCTAATTTGCGCGGGTCAACGTGAGGTGGAATCGGGTCATTCAACATAGGCGCAGCATTCTAGGGATGCCCCCTGCACCTGTCAAAGGAAATTCGGCGGTATGTTGCATGTTAGAATCGGGATCAACTGATCAGGAGTCTACCATGCTGCCTTTGTTGCTGGCTTCCAGCTCCCCTTACCGGCGCGAACTGCTCGCGCGCCTGGGCCTGCCTTTCACCTGGGCAAGCCCCGACCTTGACGAGCGGCGGCTCGCTGACGAGCCCGCCACAGAGCTGGTGCGACGCCTGGCCAGGCAGAAGGCCGAGGCACTGGCCGGCAGCCACCCGCAGCACCTGATCATCGGCTCCGACCAGGTCGCGGTACTGGGCGAGCAGATTCTGGGCAAGCCGCACAGTTTCGAGCGCGCCTGCGAGCAATTGCTGGAGGCCAGCGGACAGCACGTCACCTTCCTGACCGGGGTGGCACTGCTGAACACCGCCACAGGGCAATGCCAGGTCGATTGCGTGCCGTTTACCGTAACGATGCGGGAACTGGACCGGGAGCGCGTGGAGCGCTACGTGACGGCCGAGCAGCCGCTCGATTGCGCAGGCAGCTTCAAGGCCGAGGGGCTGGGTGTGAGCTTGTTCAAGAGCACCCACGGGTGCGATGCCACCAGCCTGATCGGGCTGCCGTTGATCCGGCTGGTGGATATGCTGAGCACGGAAGGCGTGACAGTGCCCTGAGACCACCAGAGGCGGTCTTGCGCCCCATCACCCGCAAGCCTTATGCAGCAATTGCCGGCGATGGGGCCAGGCAAGCACTCAGCGCAAGGCAGGCCCCTGGAAGCCCATGTACATGGCCAACTTCTCCGCCACGCTGGCACCAATGCGCTTGGAGAAGCGATCGAACGGTGACTCTTCGACCGTGAAATCGACCAACTCCTTCTCCCCCACGATCTCACGCGCCACATAGCTCGCGCTACCCAGGCCATCGACAAGCCCCAGCGCCTTGGCCTGCTCACCCGACCACACCAGGCCACTGAACAGCTCAGGGTGCTCCTTGTCTTTGAGGCGATCACCCCTGCCCTGCTTGACCATGGCAATGAACTGCTGATGGGTGGTATTCAGCACGCCCTGCCAGAACGCCCGCTCTTCAGGCTTCTCCGGCGAGAACGGATCCAGGAAGGCCTTGTGCTCACCGGCGGTATACGTGCGCCGTTCCACACCAAGCTTCTCCATCGACCCCACAAAGCCATACCCGGCCGCCGTCACACCAATGGAACCCACCAGGCTGGCCTTGTCGGCATAGATCTCGTCCGCCGCACTGGCAATGTAATAAGCACCCGACGCACCCAGGTCAGCGATTACCGCGTACAGCTTGATGTCCGGATACTCGCCGCGCAGCCGGCGAATCTCGTCATAGACATAGCCTGCCTGCACCGGGCTGCCTCCGGGGCTATTGATACGCATGACCACGGCCTTGGTCTTTGGATCCTTGAACGCCTCGCGCAGGCTCTTGACCAGATTGTCGGCACTGGCAGCTTCCTGATCGGCGATCACCCCGCGCACTTCCACCAATGCGGTATGGCTGGTGCTGCGCGAAGCGGCCTTGTCCATATCCGTCCAAGGCAGGAACAGGGCCAATACACCGAAGAGGTAGACGAAGGTCAGCAGCTTGAAGAAGATCCCCCAGCGACGCGCCCTGCGCTGCTCCTGGACACCGGCCAGCAGGGTCTTCTCCAGCAGCTTCCAGCTTTTGCGCTCTACACGCTCATCCTCTTGACGGTCTTCGCGCGCCAGGCGCTCTTCTTCAGTCTCGGAACCGGGTGCTTTCCACTCGTCAACCATGCTCACCTACCTTGGAATTGGATTTGCGCAGAACCTGCCAGCCACTCGCGCAGCTGGGAAAAGTGATCGATGCACACTTGCGGACCGAACTCGGCCAACGCCTGCAGCGACATGGCACCATAGCCCACGGCCACAGAATGCATACCGGCGTTATTGGCCATCAGCAGATCGAATGCCGAATCTCCGACCATCAGCGCCCGCCCAGGTTCGACACCGCAATGCCCTAGAATTTCCTCGAGCATCAGCGGGTGCGGCTTGCCACGGGTCTCATCAGCGGCGCGGGTGATGTCGAAAAACCGCTCCCAGCCATTGGCCTTGAGCACCCGATCCAGACCACGACGCGCCTTGCCGGTCGCCACTGCCAGGCGATAACCCTCGACCCGGAAGGCATCCAGCGACTCGACCACCCCCTCGAACAACGGAGAAGGCTGCTGATCAAGCGCCGTATAGATGTCGGCATAGTGCTGACGGAAGGTTTCGACCTGCACAGGATCGAGGTGCGGATAGAGGGTTGAAATGGCTTCACCAAGCGCCAGGCCGATGATGCCCTTGACCGCCTCCTCCGGGCTTGGCGCCTCACCGGCGCGCTCGGCGGCGGCATTCATCGCCTCGACGATCCGCCCGATCGAGTCGGCCAAGGTGCCGTCCCAGTCGAAGATCAGCAACTCGTAAGACTTTTTCATGAATCAGGACGCCCCCAGACGCTCCACGGTTTTCGCCCAGACTTCGTCCACAGGCGCTTCGAGCTTGAGCTCACCACCATCAGGCAGCGGCACCGTGAGGGCATAGGCGTGCAGGAACAGGCGCTTGCCTCCCAAGTCACGAATCTCGCGACTGAAATCCTCGTCGCCGTACTTGCTGTCACCAGCGATCATGTGGCCAGCGTGCAGAGTATGTACGCGAATCTGATGGGTACGCCCCGTGATGGGGCGCGCCTCGACAATGGTGGCGAACTCGCCGAAACGGCGAAGCACACGGAACATGGTGAGCGCCTCCTTGCCCTCGTCATTCACCTCGACCATACGCTCGCCCGAACGCAGGTTGCTCTTGAGCAACGGGGCATTGACCTGCTTCTTCGAGGTAGGCCAGTGCCCACGCACAAGCGCCATGTAGCGCTTGTCGACCCCATCGCCACGCAGCGCGGCATGCAGATGGCGCAGCATGCTGCGCTTCTTGGCAATCATCAGCAGGCCCGAGGTGTCGCGGTCCAGGCGGTGCACCAGCTCCAGCTCCTTGGCATCGGGGCGCAACTGGCGCAGCGCCTCGATCACACCGAAGCTCAGGCCACTGCCGCCATGCACGGCGATACCGGCCGGCTTGTTCATCACGATCAGCGCCTTGTCTTCGTAGACGATGGCGGCTTCCAGGCGCTGCAGCAGCCCCTGGGCAACCGGGGCCGGCTCGTCACGCTCGGGGAGGCGCACAGGGGGCACACGGACGATGTCACCCGCCTGGATCTTGTACTCAGGCTTGACACGGCCCTTGTTGACCCGGACCTCGCCTTTGCGCAGGATGCGGTAGACCAGCGTTCTGGGTACACCCTTGAGCGCCGTGATGAGGAAATTGTCGATGCGTTGGCCGGCAAGCTCCGGCGCGACTTCGATCAGCTGAACGCCGGAAGTCGGAGGGGTATTGGTCGTCATCAAGGGATCATAACAATTTTTTATGGAATTGAAGCACTTAATCATTACTGCTATAGTCGCGAACGCCGCCAAAAGCGGCAGGCCAGCGGAACCAGGCCCTTGGCCGGTCCCTGACCAACGCAATTCTGCAGGACGCGAGGCCGTCCTACGGGGTTTTCGCCAGTTTACCGAATTGCCTGGAATCGCCACCAGCGCTGTGTAGAGAAGACCGAAAAAAAACGACAAGTGCGGTGTTTCACCTGCTTACCCGCTTCTTTTCGCTGCACCTCTGCCCGCCCCGACGCTTGCACGCAACGCACGGCGAATGCTTCGGAAATACCTGCCTTGGACATGAATGGCGTCAGCGCGGAAACTGCGCTGGCGAAAAATGCAACCCGTTGCGGATTCAGCGCGCGGCAGCACCCGAATTATCAGGGATACGTGCAGGGTGGAGATGCACAGCCCTCGGACCGTGTAGCACCGCGTCCGGCCACCGGCCCAGTGAATGGCCGGCGAGCGGATAAGGTCCTGAACAGATGCCCCATGGGCGTCCACGGCTGACGGTTGATTCCTCCTCCTGACTGAGTGCACGAGGCCTGCTGGGTTGATTCGGATATCGATTCGGATATCTCTGCAGATACCGCAGGGGCCTCTTGGCACCGCAGCAAACAGGACGCGTCGTCGCGACAACGGCAGGCTGGGAAACCGGCTGGTGCCGAACGTTGCTCGACACGGGGGTGGCCCGGCCACCCTTTGCGCACCTTGGCACCGACCATGAGAAGTCGTGTGTGCCGAACGCCGTTTCCGGCAGCCCGGAAACCGACGGTACAACATGAAAAGAATGCTGATTAACGCAACTCAACCCGAAGAGTTGCGTGTAGCCCTGGTGGACGGCCAACGTCTCTACGACCTGGACATCGAGTCCGGCGCGCGTGAGCAGAAAAAGGCCAACATCTACAAAGGCAAGATCACCCGGATCGAGCCCAGCCTCGAAGCCGCCTTCGTCGACTTCGGCTCCGAACGTCACGGCTTCCTGCCGCTGAAGGAAATCTCCCGCGAGTACTTCAAGAAAGCCCCTGAAGGCCGCGTCAACATCAAGGATGTCCTGAGCGAAGGCCAGGAAGTCATCGTCCAGGTCGAGAAGGAAGAGCGCGGCAACAAAGGCGCCGCCCTGACCACCTTCATCAGCCTGGCAGGTCGCTACCTGGTGCTGATGCCCAACAACCCACGCGCTGGCGGCATCTCCCGCCGCATCGAAGGCGAAGAGCGCAACGAACTGCGTGAAGCCCTCAACGGCCTGACCGTGCCAGGCGACATGGGCCTGATCGTGCGCACCGCTGGCCTTGGCCGCAGCAGCGAAGAAATGCAGTGGGACCTCGATTACCTGCTGCAGCTGTGGACCGCCATCAAGGAAGCATCCCTGGATCGCGCTGCACCCTTCCTGATCTACCAGGAAAGCAACGTCATCATCCGCGCCATCCGCGACTACCTGCGCCAGGACATCGGCGAAGTGCTGATCGACAGCATCGATGCCCAGGAAGAAGCCCTGACCTTCATCCGCCAGGTGATGCCGCAGTACGCCAGCAAGGTCAAGCTGTACGAAGACAGCGTGCCGCTGTTCAACCGCTTCCAGATCGAAAGCCAGATCGAGACCGCCTTCCAGCGCGTCGTCGACCTGCCATCGGGCGGCTCGATCGTGATCGACCCGACCGAGGCCCTGGTTTCCATCGACATCAACTCGGCGCGCGCCACCAAGGGCAGCGACATCGAGGAAACCGCCCTGCAGACCAACCTGGAAGCGGCCGAGGAAATCGCCCGCCAGCTGCGCCTGCGTGACATCGGCGGCCTGATCGTCATCGACTTCATCGACATGACGCCGGCGAAAAACCAGCGCGCCGTCGAAGAACGAGTACGCGAAGCCCTCGAGGCAGACCGCGCCCGCGTGCAGGTCGGCCGCATCTCGCGCTTCGGCCTGCTGGAAATGTCCCGTCAGCGCCTGCGCCCGTCGCTGGGCGAAAGCAGCGGCATCGTCTGCCCGCGCTGCTCCGGCACCGGCATCATCCGTGATGTCGAGTCGCTGTCCCTGGCCATCCTGCGCCTGATCGAAGAAGAAGCCCTGAAGGACCGTACTGCCGAAGTACGCGCCCAGGTACCGATTCCGGTGGCCGCCTTCCTGCTCAACGAGAAGCGCAACTCGATCACCAAGATCGAACTGCGCACCCGTGCCCGCATCATCATTCTGCCGAACGACCACCTGGAAACCCCGCACTTCGAAGTCCAGCGCCTGCGCGACGACAACCCGGAAGTGCTGAACAACCAGTCCAGCTACGAAATCGCCGCCACCGAAACCGAAGAAGCGCCGCAGCCGACCGCCACGCGCACCCTGGTGCGCCAGGAAGCAGCGGTCAAGACCGCACCGGCCCGCGCCAACGCTCCGGTACCGAGCGCTGTCGAAGAACAGCAGCCTGCCGCACCGGCAGCCCCGGCACCCAGCGTACCGGAACCAAGCCTGTTCAAAGGCCTGGTGAAGTCGCTGGTCAGCCTGTTCGCCGGCAAGGAAGAGCCTGCCGCCGCACCGGTGGTCGCCGCCGAGAAGCCTGCCACCGAGCGCACTCAGCGTAACGAAGAGCGTCGCAACGGCCGCCAGCAGAGCCGCAACCGCAACGGCCGCCGTGACGAAGAGCGCAAACCTCGTGAAGAGCGCGCCGAGCGTGCGCCGCGTGAAGAGCGCCAGCCGCGTGAAGAGCGCGCACCTCGTGAAGAACGTGCCCCTCGTGAAGAACGCGCACCTCGCCAGCCACGCGAAGACCGCCGCGGCAACCGCGAAGAGCGCGTCCGCGAACTGCGTGAGCCTCTGGATGCAGCACCGGCCGCTCGTGAAGAGCGCCAGCCACGTGAAGAGCGTGCTCCACGCGAAGAACGTGCGCCTCGCGAAGAACGTGCTCCACGTGAAGAGCGCGCACCTCGCGAAGAACGTGCGCCTCGTGAAGAGCGTGCCCCACGCGAAGAACGCGCTCCACGTGAAGAGCGTGCACCTCGCGAAGAACGCGCTCCACGTGAAGAGCGTCAGCCTCGCCCGCCACGCGAAGAGCGCCAGCCACGTGAAGCTGAGCAGGCTGCAGAGAAGGCTGCAGAGGTCGCCGATGAGCAACTGCCGAACGAGGAGCTGCAACAGGACGAGCAGGAAGGTTCCGATGACGAGCGTCCGCGCCGCCGCTCCCGCGGCCAGCGTCGCCGCAGCAACCGTCGTGAGCGCCAGCGCAACGCCAATGGCGAGCTGATCGAAGGCAGCGAGGAAGACGGCAGCGACGAGCAACCGCAACAGCACCAGGCCACCGAGCTGGGTTCCGAACTGGCTGCTGGTCTGGCCGTCACCGCCGCTGTCGCCAGCAGCAACATCAGTGCCGGCGCCGAAGCGCAAGCCAACCAGCAGGCTGAACGCGCCAGTGCCGAAGCCGCGACCACCGACAACAGCGAAGTCGCTCAGCCGGCCGAGCAGGTCGAAGCCGTCGCCAAGGCCGAGGAAGTCGCCATTGCACCTGTGGTCGAGCAGCCGCTCAGCGAGCCGGTCGCCGCGGTCCAAGCCAGTGCCGAGCCTGTGGTTGAAGTTGCGCCTGAACCGGTAGTCGAACAGGCCCCTGCGGTCGAGCCGGTAGTGGTTGCCGAGGCGCCTGTAGAGGCACCTGTCGAAGCACCGGCCATCGAAGCAGGTGAAGCAGAGAAAGCCCAGGCCGCCGCTGAACAAGCGCCGGCTGCCGAGCTGCCTTCTGCTGTCGTCGAAACCCAGCCAGAAGTAGCTGCCGAGCCTGTAGCAACCGTAGTTGAAGCAGCACCTGTAGTCGCCGAGCCTGCCCCGGTAGAAGCACCGGCAGCGGTCGAAGCGGCCACCGTCATGCTGCCTAACGGCCGCGCCCCTAACGACCCACGCGAAGTGCGTCGTCGCAAGCGTGAGGCCGAAGCGGCAGCCAAGGCTGCGCAGGAAGCGGCCGCTGCTGGCACGCCAGCGCTGGAGACCGCCGATGAGCACAAGCCTCATCACGGTTGATAGCCACGGCTGAATGAAAAAGCCCCGCCAGTGTGAACTGGCGGGGCTTTTTCTTGGCCGTTTGTCGTGCCTGCACCGGCCTCAGTACAGGTTGGGCTCCATCTCCAGCTCAACCCCGAACCGCGCCAGGATATCCGCCTGGATGCGCTGCGCCAGGCCATGCAACTGCGCCCCGCTCGCCTGGCCATAATTGACCAGCACCAGCGACTGCAAGCGGTGCACGCCGGCATCGCCATCCCGATAACCCTTCCAGCCGGCCTGCTCGATCAACCAGCCTGCGGCCAGCTTCACCTGCCCGTCAGCCTGGGGATAAGCCACCACACCTGGAAACTCAGCGCGGATGCGCGCCACCTGTTCGACGGCAACGACCGGGTTCTTGAAAAAGCTGCCGGCATTGCCCAACTCTGCCGGGTCGGGCAGCTTCTCGCGGCGAATGCTGCAAATAGCGTCGCTGATCGCCTGCGCCGTCGGCTCCTGCACGCCCTGCTCGGCCAGACGCTGACGCACCGGGCCGTACTCCAGATGGGCCTGCAGCTGGTGGCTCAGGGCAAAACGCACCCGCAGGATCAACCAACGCCCAGGGTTACGCTTGAACAGGCTGTCGCGGTAACCGAAGGCGCATTCCTCAAGCCCGAAGTCACGCAGCTCGCCCGTCTGCCGGTCCAGTGCCGTCAAGCCGGCGAACACATCCTTGATCTCCACCCCATAGGCACCCACATTCTGCATTGGCGCCGCGCCCACCGTGCCCGGGATAAGGCTGAGGTTTTCAAGGCCACAAAGGCCTTGCTGCAACGACCATTGCACGAAGGGATGCCAGGGCTCACCCGCCTCGGCCTCCACCAGCACACGCCCCGCGTCATCGCCAAGGACGTGGCGGCCACGGCTGGCCATGTGCAGCACCAGCGCGTCGACATCACGGGTCAGCAGCACGTTGCTGCCGCCGCCGATCACCATCACCGCAAGCCCTCGCTGGCGCGCTTGCGCCAGGGCCTCGCGCACCTCATCGTCGGTATGTACCTGGGCGAAGTAGCGGGCTTTAACATCGATGCCGAAGGTGTTGTAAGGCTTGAGCGAAACCTGCTCCTGCCAGTGCGCCGTCATAACCGCCCCTTGATTTCGACAACCAGCTCACGGCAGGCCGCCTCGATCAGGTCCAGCACCTGCTCGAAGCCCTCTGCACCGCCGTAGTAAGGGTCCGGCACTTCATCCACAGCCGCCTCATAGCGGCGCAGGAACAGGTCCAGCTCGCCAGTCGCATTGTGCGGACGCATGGCGCGCAAGTGGCCCAGGTTGCTTTCATCCATGGCCAGAATCAGGTCGTACTCGGCAAAGTGCTCAGCCTTGACTTGCTGGGCACGCTGTCGCGACAGGTCATAGCCCCGCGCCAGGGCGGCCTTGCAGGTGCGGCTGTCAGGCCCCTTGCCCACGTGCCAGTCACCGGTACCGGCAGAGGCCACGTGAACCTGCCCAGCCAGGCCTGCGGCCTGCAACTGATGACGCAGCACACCTTCGGCGGTGGGCGACCGGCAGATATTGCCCAGGCAAACGAACAGGACGCGCATCAGGCCTCCAGCAAGCGCCGTACGCGCTCGAGGTCTTGTGCAGTATCGACACCCACTGCTGGCGCCTCGATGGCGTCCGCCACATGAATACGCACGCCATGCCACAGCGCACGCAGCTGCTCAAGCGCCTCGGTCTGCTCGAGCCAGCACGGGCCCCAGCTGACGAAGTCCTGAAGGAAACCGACGCGGTAGGCGTACATGCCGATATGGCGACGGTAAGGCACGCCCTGCGGCAGTTGATCGCGGTCCTTGGCGAAAGCGTCACGCGCCCACGGCAGCGGCGCACGGCTGAAGCTCAAGGCCAGGCCGTTCTTGTCGCTGACCACCTTGACCGCATTGGGGTTGAACACGGTTTCGGGGTCGTGGATCGGCTCGGCCAGGGTCGCAATACCTGCCTCCGGATGCGCCGCCAGGTTGGCTGCGACCTGATCGATGATCACCGGCGGAATAAGCGGCTCGTCACCCTGGACGTTGACCACGATGGCGTCGGCAGGCAGGCCAAGCTGCGCAGCCACTTCAGCCAGGCGGTCGGTACCCGACTCATGGTCGGCGCGGGTCATCAGCACTTCGGCGCCAAAGGCCTGACAAGCCTCGACGATACCGGCGTCGTCGGTGGCGATGACCACACGGCCGGCACCGCTCTTGCGCGCCTGCTCCCAGACATGCTGAACCATCGGCTTGCCGGCGATCAGCAGCAACGGCTTGCCCGGCAGGCGCGTCGAACGCAGACGGGCGGGAATGACCACGGTGAAGTTCAGGCTCATTTGTCCAGACGCTCGTCGTCGGTCAGGGTACGCGCCTCGCTTTCCAGCATCACCGGGATGCCATCGCGAATCGGATAGGCCAGGCCTGCGCCCTTGCTGATCAGCTCGGTCTTGTCAGCGCTGAGCTTGAGCGGGCCCTTGGTGATCGGGCAGGCCAGGATGTCGAGCAGTTTGGTGTCCATGGAAGCGTCCTTGAGGCCAGATGGCCGGAAATTGAAAAACGGGCTCAGGGCGTTCGATGCCCAGGCAGCAAGCGTTGCAGCTGGCTGTCGAACCAGTCGCAGAAGGCCGGCGTAGGCAGGGCCTCCACGGCCAGGTACCACCAGTCATCGGCAGCGAAGGCCCGGCACTTCACCGCATCCTTCTCGGTCATCACCAACGGCAGCGGCGGGCTGAAAGCCAGGCTCTGAGCGCTGAACTGGGCGTGGTCGGCGAACGGATGCGGCACCGGCTGCCAGTTTAGCCCCAGCAGGGTATTGAAGAAACGTTGCGGGTTGCCGATACCGGCTACCGCATGCAGGCGCTGGCCCGCCGGGAAGAAGTCGAGCGCGCGGCGCTCGCCACTGCGCAGGTTGACCAGCGCACTGGGTTGCAGACGAAAGGCGAAGCCCTCCGGGCGGTCGGCGCTGGCGCCGTTGAACAGCACCGCATCAGCCTCTTGCAGGCGCTCGGCAGGCTCGCGCAGGGGCCCGGCCGGCAAGCAGCGGCCATTGCCCAGGCCACGCGCAGCGTCGATCAGCACCAGTTCCAGGTCGCGTGCCAGGCGGTAATGCTGCATACCGTCGTCACACAGGATCAGGTCCAACGGCTCGCTGGCCAGCAATGCCTGCACGGCGCGGGAGCGGTCGGGGTCGATCATCAGCGGCACACCCGTGCGCTGAACGATCAGCAACGGTTCATCGCCGGCCTGCTCGGCACTCTGCGAGGCTTCGACACGCCAGGGCAAGCGAGGCGGTTCTGCACCGTAACCGCGGCTGACCACCCCCACCTTCAGCCCTTGGCGCCGGCAATGCTCGATCAACCAGAGGATCATCGGCGTCTTGCCGGTGCCACCAATGGTGATGTTGCCCACCACGATGACCGGTACCGGGGCGCGGTAGCTGGCGCTTTCGCCACTGAGAAACCGTGCGCGCTTGCGCGTCACTACCCGCCGGTAAAGCGCCTCGAGCGGGTGAAGCAGGGCAAGGGCCGGGTGCCCGGCGTACCAGGCGGCTAGCAGACGGTCGGCGAGCGCCATCAAGGTGTCCCCTGGGCGGCCTCGACGGTGGTCATGCGCAGCTGGCTGAAACCGAGCTTGCCGGCGGCATCCATCGCAGTGATCACGGCCTGGTGCGGGGTCTTGCCATCAGCACTGATGGCCAGCGGCAGCGTGTTGTCACCGCCCGATTCGCGCTGGATCGCCTCGGTCAGGGTCGCCAGGTCGCTCTTGGGCAACAGGTGATTGTTCACCGAATACACGCCGTCGGCACTGATGGTGACCTCCACCAGCTTTTCCGGGTCTGCGACGGGCTGTTCGGCGCTGACGGCCTCGGGCAGTTCCACACGCAGCTGGGTCTCACGGGTAAAGGTGGTGGTGACCACGAAGAACAGCAGCAGGACAAACACCACGTCGATCAACGACGCCAGGTTGATGTCGACGTTCTCCCGCTGGCGATTGCGCCGGAACTTCACGCCTTGCCTCCGGCCACTTCGACTTCGCGGTCGCCCTGGATGACCTCCACCAGCTTGATCGCCTCCTGCTCCATGCCCACCACCAGCTCGTCGATGCGGCGCAACAGGAAGCGGTGGAAGAACACTGCCGGGATGCCGACCATCAGGCCGGCTGCCGTAGTGACAAGGGCCTTGGAGATACCACTGGCCAGCACCGCCGCATTGGCGGTCATCTGCGACCCCATGAAGGCGCTGAAGATATCGATCATGCCCAGCACGGTACCCAGCAGGCCGAGCAGCGGGGCCATCGCGGCGATGGTACCGAGGGTGCTGATGTAGCGCTCCAGTTCATGGATGACCCGCGAGGCAGACTCCTCGATGCACTCTTTCATGATTTCACGGCCATGGCGCGAGTTGGCCAGGCCCGCAGCGAGGATTTCACCCAGCGGCGAATCGGCGCGCAGAGTCTTGAGCTTGTCACTGGTGAGCTGCTTGTCCTTGATCCACATCCACACCTGGCCCAGCAGGTGCGGCGGGGTAACGCGGCTGGCGCGCAGGGTCCACAGGCGCTCGACGACGATAGCCATGGCAGCGATGGAGCTCAGAATGATCGGCAGCATCATCCAACCACCGGACTTGACCAATTCCCACACAGTAAACGCCCCCTCGGAAAAAGGCCGCCACTCTAACATAGGCGCGCGGGGTGCTCATCTGCCGAAGGTCAGGGAATTGTGTGGCTATACCCAGGGCAGGCTCATCAACCATCACGGCGCGCTGCCCCGCCAAAAGCGCTTTTGCGCCCGCACCCCTTCCACTTCGCCATGGTTGCCCAGCAGCAACCGCAACGCCCCCTCCACCGCCGTATCGTGAATGGCCATCCCATGCCGCCGATAGCGCTCGACCACCTGCACATGCGGATGCCCAAAACCGTTGTTGCGCCCCCGTGAAATCAGCACGCCGCGCGGCGCCGTGGCGCGGATGAATGCCTCGGTCGAGGAACTACGGCTACCATGGTGCGGTGACTGCAGCCAATCGATACGTGGCGTCGCGTGGGCCGCCAACCACGCGCGCTCGGCGCCCGCCTCCATATCGCCTGCCAACAGCAGCCGCTCCCCCTGCGCCTCGACCAGCAACACGCAAGAGCGGTCGTTGCTGCTCTGCCCTTGGGCCCAACGCCACAGCGAAAAGCGCACGCCATCCCATTCCCACTGCTCATCACTGGCACAAGGCTGCAGTGCAAGGTCCCCGAGCACTTCGCCGCCCAGCACACGCAACACCGGCAACCCACGGTAGACAGCTGGCGCGCCACCTGCATGGTCGGCATGGGCATGGCTGATCAGCATGATGTCCAGGCGCTTTACGCCCAACTTGTGCAGGGTCGGCAACACCACCCGTTCACCCAGATCGCTATCGCCCCGCGCCGGGCCGGCGTCGTAAAGCAGGCTGTGGTTTTGCGTGCGCAGCAGTACCGCCAAGCCCTGCCCGACATCCAACTGCCAGACCTCCACCTGCCCCTGCGGCACAGCCTCCCTGGGCACCCACAACGCCAGCAGCATCGCCCCGCCCAGGCTGCGCAGGGGCACACCGGACGGCAGCAGCACCAGCAACGCCCCCAAACAGACCATCAGCCAGGCCCAGACCGGCAAAGCAGGCGGTATCCACGCCGGGCGCCAGTCCGCCACCCAAGCCAGCAACCGGAACAAGACATCCAGCAGCCCACCCGCCAACCACAACAGGCCTTCACCAACCCCTGCCAAGGGCAGCAGCAACGTTCCAAGCAGCGCCAAGGGCAATACCGCAAGGCTGACCCAGGGCACTGCCAGCAAGTTGGCCAGTGGGGCACTCAGGCTGACCGGCAAACCGGTGGCGATCAGTACCGGCAGCAAGCCGATGGCGATCACCCACTGGGCGCGGGTCCATCCTTGCCAGGGCCGCCAGCGGCCCAGACGTGAGCTGAAGCAGTAGACCAGGGTCGCCACCGCCGCAAACGACAACCAGAACCCTGGCAGCAGCGGCGCCAGCGGCTCGGCGACCAGCACCCCGATGAGGGCCAGCAGCAAAGGGAACAGCGCCCGAAGATGGCGAAAGCGCAGGCGCCAGAGCAGAACCACCGCCAGCATCAGGCAGGCGCGCTGCACCGGCACCCCCGCACCGGCCAGCCAGCCATAGGCCAGCGCCGCGCCCAGTGCCAGGCCGCACGCACACGGCAACCAGGGTAGCGCCCGTGGCCACAGGCCCCAGCGCGCCAGGCCGGCGACCAAGGCGTAAAGCAGGCCGGCGACCAGGCCGATGTGCTGACCCGAAATCACCAACAGGTGTACCGTGCCCGTGGCCTGCAGCGCTTGCCAGTCCTCACGGGCCAGGCCGGCGCCATCGCCGAGCACCAACGCGACAAGGGCCGCTTCCCGGCCATGCGCGGCGACGCTCAACAAGCGCTGGCGCAGTGCGTCACGCCAACCCGGCTGCGCGGCGTCCAGCACATGGCCCGCCTTGACCGTACCAGTGGCGCCGATACGCCTGGCCAACAACTGCGCCTCCCGGTCCGGACCGTGCGGGTTGAGCAGCCCGGCCGGGCGCTGCAAGGTCGCGGCCAGGCGCCAGCGCTCGCCAGCCCGCACCGGCGGGCCATCGAACCAGTGCAATTGCAGGCGCTGGGGCAACGCAGCGCGGCGCGAGCGAGGTTGCTCCAACTCAAAGCGCACACCACTCAGCGTATGGGCCGGCAAGCCGACCACCCTGCCCTCCAGCCACAGCGTTCGGCCATCCAGGCCTGGGGCCAGGCGATCATCCAGTGCCTGCTGCGCCGACCAGCAAGCCCAGCACATACCCAGCACGCAGCAGCCCAGCGGCCACAGCCGTGTGCCCAGGCAAACCAGGCCGCCGCCGAGCAGCAGCCACAGCCACCCGACCGATGGCAATTCGGGGAGAACGCCCAGGCACAACAGCCCGAGCGCCAGCGCAAACATCCCTGTGCGCATGAGTTAGAGCTCCAGAAACGCAGTTACCCCTCAGGCATAGACGAAATGACGCCAAGGCTCGCTCAACAATTGTCACAAACTCTGAACAAGGCTGAGACGGAATCAAGGCATACTTCCCCGATGACCGCTCGGGGAGCCTACATGCCGCGCCGCCTTTTCAAACGCTACATGCCGGACCCGACCAGCATTCGGGAACACAAGTCCTTACGCTTTTTCGGCAAGTTGCTGCACGACCCGAATCTCTGGCACCTGAACCGCCACTCGGTGGCCCGGGCCATGGGTGTGGGCCTGTTCGCGGCGTTGATTCCCGTCCCCATGCAGATGCTGCTGGCGGCAGCGCTGGCGATACCGGTGCGTGGCAACCTGCCGATCGCCGTCAGCCTGGTGTGGCTGACCAACCCGCTGACCATGCCGCCCGTGTTCTTCGTCACCTACATGACCGGCGCCTGGTTGCTGGGCACGCCGCCGCGCAGCCTGCCCGAAGACCTTACCTTCGAATGGATCACCGGCCAGCTGGCAACGCTCTGGCAGCCGTTCCTGCTGGGCTCGGTAGTGTGCGGTGTGGTGCTGGGCATCATCGCCTGGTTCACCACCCTTCTGTACTGGCGCTGGTGGATTGGCCGGCAATGGCGCCGGCGCAAGCACAGGGTCTCAGGCGCGCATGCCGCGGCCACTGACCAGCAGGCGGACGCACAGCGCGTAGAGCACTGCGGTGGCGACCAGCATGAAGGTGATCGCCGTACCAATGCTGATATCCGACACCCCTAGGATGCCGTAGCGGAACGAGTTGACCATGTGCAGCACCGGGTTGGCCAGCGACACGGTCTGCCAGAACGGCGGCAGCAGGTTGATCGAATAGAACACCCCACCCAGGTAGGTCAGCGGCGTCAGCACGAACGTCGGGATGATCGAGATATCGTCAAAGTTGCGTGCAAACACGGCGTTGACGAAGCCAAGCAGCGAAAAAATGGTCGCCGTCAGCAACACCACGACCACCGTCACGCCCAGGTGATGGACCTGCAGGTGGGTGAAGAACAGCGACAGGATGGTCACGATCACCCCCACTGCCAGGCCTCGCAGCACCCCGCCCAGCACGTAGCCGACCAGAATGATGTGTGGCGATACCGGCGACACCATCAACTCTTCGATCGAGCGCTGGAACTTGCTGCCGAAAAAGCTCGACACCACGTTGCCGTAGGAGTTGGTGATCACCGACATCATGATCAGCCCGGGAACGATGTACTCCATGTAGGTGAAGCCGCCCATGTCGCCGATCTGCCGGCCGATCAGGTTACCGAAGATGACGAAGTACAGGACCATGGTGATGGCCGGCGGCAGCAAGGTCTGCGGCCAGATACGCAGGAAGCGCCGCACTTCGCGGTAGACGATGGTGTTCAGGGCGACCCAGTTGGTGCGCAGTTCCACACTCATACGGCCACCTTCGACAGGTTCTTTTCAACCAGGGACACGAACAGCTCCTCGAGACGGTTGGTCTTGTTGCGCAGGCTCTGCACTTCGATGTTCTGCAGGGCCAACTGGCCGAACAGCGCGGTAATGCCGATGTCCTTGTCCACCTGCACCTCAAGGGTATGGGGTGTCAGCAGGCGGCATGGGTAGCCCTGCAGCGTGGGCGCCTGGGCCAGGTCCTGCCTGAGGTCGAGGACGAAGGTCTCGACATGCAGCTTGCCCAGCAGCTTGCGCATGCTGGTGTTCTCGACAATCGTGCCGTGGTCGATGATGCCGATGTTGCGGCACAACTGCTCGGCCTCCTCCAGGTAATGCGTGGTCAGGATGATGGTGATGCCCTTCTGGTTGAGCTCGGTGAGAAAGCTCCACATCGAACGGCGCAGCTCGATGTCCACCCCCGCTGTCGGCTCATCGAGGATCAGCAGGCGCGGTTCGTGGATCAACGCCCGGGCGATCATCAAGCGGCGCTTCATGCCACCGGACAGCGAACGCGACTGCACGTCACGCTTGTCCCACAGCCCCAGCTGGGTCAGGTATTGCTCGGCGCGCTCCTTGGCCAGTTTCGGCGGGATGCCGTAATAGCCGGCCTGGGTCACGACGATGTCGAAGGTTTTCTCGAACTGGTTGAAGTTGAACTCCTGGGGCACCACGCCCAGGCAGCGCTTGAGCGCCGAGGGTTCGCGATCAAGGTCATGGCCAAACACGTTCACCGTGCCGCTGGTCTTGTTGACCAGGGTCGAGAGGATGCCGATGGTGGTGGATTTGCCGGCGCCATTGGGGCCCAGCAGGGCGAAGAAGTCACCTTCGGCGACGTCCAGATCGATGCCTTTGAGGGCCTGGAAGCCGTTGCCGTAGGTTTTGGTCAGCTGTCGGATGGACAGGGCAGAACTCATAGCGGGTCACGTACCGAGTGAAAAGGTCAGGACACGCCAGGGCAAGTCACTGGCGCAGTGAGTGCGGCCATGGTGCAAGGCCTGGCCGCACAAGTACAGTCATGTGTATTGATAGTGACTATCGAAGCAGGTTCAGGTCAGTGCCGTCATCACCGCCGCCTGGTAGGCCGGGCGTTGCTTCAGCCGCTCGTACCAGGCTTGCAGGTGGGGCATGGCCGGGCGCTCGATGGGCATTTCGAACCAGGCGTACACGAAGCTCCCCAGTGGGATGTCGCCCATGCCGATCTGGTCACCGGAAAGGTACGGTTGGTGCGCCAGGGTTTCATCGGCGATCGACAGCAACTGCGCGCACTGTTTGTGCGCGGCATTGATCGCGACCCAGTCGCGCTGGTCTTCGGGGGTGCGCAGCAGGCCCCAGAACAACGGGCGGAACGCCCCTGCAAAGGACGAGGTGGTCCAGTCCATCCACTTGTCCGCCAAGGCGCGCTGGCGCGGGTCTTTCAGGTACCAGCCCTGCTCTGCGCCGTACTCGGCGCACAGGTAGCGCACGATGGTGTTGGACTCCCACAGGGTAAGGTCGCCGTCTTCGAGCATCGGCACCAGGCCATTGGGGTTGCGGGTGCGGTAGTGCGGCTCGTTGACGACACCGAAGGCGCCGCCGGCGTCGATGGATTCGAAATCCAGGCCCAGCTCGTGGGCGATCCACAGTGCCTTGCGCACATTGCTCGAATTCTTGCGACCCCAGATCTTCAGCATGACGACGTCCTTATGAATGCGAAGGGGTGAGTCTACTCCAGGCCTCTGTCGCCTGCATCGGCGAGTGGGTCGATACAGACGAACAATGAGCTGAAACTCCCACAGCCACACCCTGTCACTGTTCTGATACTGCCGTTCACTGTGTTGCGTCTAAGCTCTGTGAGACGGCCCAAGCCCCTGGTTCCAAGGAGGAAGGATTATGTTGCTGTTGTGGTTGCTGGTCCTGGTGATCGGCACGGCGTACCTCACCCACCGGCGTCTGCCACCGCTGCAGATACTCGCCATCGTTGCCGGCTATACCCTGCTGATGGGCATCTTCAGCTCGGCGCCCGGCTGGCTGCTGGCGTTGATCTGGCTGGTTCTGGCCGCCAAGGCTGCCCTGCTGTTGCTACCCGAGTGGCGGCGTAAGGTATTCACCGGCCCTGTGTTCAAGTGGTTCCAGCGCACCCTGCCGCCCATGTCGCAGACCGAACGCGAAGCCATCGACGCCGGCACCGTATGGTGGGACGGCGAGTTGTTCAGCGGCCGCCCCGACTGGCGCACGCTGCTCGACTACCCTGCGCCAACACTTACCGAAGAAGAACAGGCCTTCATCGATGGCCCGACCGAGGCGCTGTGCGCGATGGTCAGCGACTGGCAAATCGGTCAGGATCTCGACCTGCCGCCCGAGGCTTGGGCCCATATCAAATCGCAGGGGTTCTTTGCCCTGATCATTCCCAAGGAATACGGCGGCAAAGGTTTCTCCGCTTACGCTCATTCTCAGGTCGCCATGAAGCTCGCCACGCGCAGTGGTGACCTAGCCTCCACGGTGATGGTACCCAATTCCCTCGGCCCGGCTGAGCTGTTGCTGCATTACGGCACCGACGAGCAACGCAACCACTACCTGCCACGCCTGGCCCGGGGCGACGACATTCCGTGCTTCGCGCTCACGGGCCCCCTGGCCGGCTCCGATGCAGGCGCAATGCCGGATACCGGTGTCATCTGCAAAGGCCAATGGCAAGGTGAGGAGGTCATCGGCCTGCGCCTGAACTGGGAAAAGCGCTACATCACCCTCGGCCCGGTCGCCACCCTGCTCGGCCTGGCCTTCAAGGCCTACGACCCGGATCACCTGCTGGGCGAAGAAGAAGAGCTGGGCATCAGCCTGGCGCTGATCCCCACCGACACCCCCGGTGTGGAAATCGGCAAACGCCACCTGCCACTGGGCGCGGCCTTCATGAACGGCCCCAACAGCGGCAAGGACGTGTTCATCCCGCTTGAATTTCTCATCGGCGGCCAGGCCATGCTTGGCAAGGGCTGGATGATGCTGATGAACTGCCTGTCGGTGGGCCGCTCCATCTCCCTCCCTGCTGTGGGCACAGGTGCTGCCAAATACACCAGCCTGGTCACCGGCCAGTACGCCAACATCCGCGAGCAATTCAATGTGCCACTGGCGGCTTTCGAAGGCATCCAGGAATCATTGGCGCGCATCGGCGGCAACGCCTGGCTGATGGACAGCGCCCGCCTGCTGACCGCCAAGGCCGTGGACCTTGGCGAAAAGCCTTCGGTGCTGTCGGCAATCCTCAAGTACCACCTCACTGAACGTGGGCGAGAATGCATCCAGCACGCCATGGACGTGCACGGCGGCAAGGGCATCATCATGGGCCCGAACAATTATCTGGGCCGCAACTGGCAAGGGGCGCCGATCTTCATCACGGTCGAGGGCGCCAACATTCTTTCGCGCAACTTGATGATCTTCGGCCAGGGTGCCATCCGCTGCCATCCGTTCGTGCTGAAAGAAATGGCTTTGGCTGGCCGTGATGACCGGGAGCAGGCTCTGAAGGAGTTCGACGAACTGCTGATGAAGCACATCATGTTCGCCGCAGGCAACGCGGCCAGCACGCTGATCTTCAACCTGGGGCTGGGGCGCTTCGAGCCGGAGCCCGGTGATGCCTTGAGCCAAGGTTATTTCCGCGCCCTCAATCGCCAAGCCGCCGCCTTCGCCCTGCTGGCCGACCTGTCGATGATGCTGCTGGGGGGTGCGCTCAAGCGCCGCGAGCGCCTGAGCGCGCGCCTGGGCGATGTGCTCAGCTACCTGTACCTGTCCAGCGCCGCGCTCAAGCGCTACCACGACCTGGGCTCACCCGAGCACATGCAGCCACTGCTGCGCTGGGCCATGGAAGAAAGCCTGGGCCAGGCGGAAAAGGCGCTGGACCGGCTCCTCGACAACTTCCCCAACCGCTTTGTCGGTTGCGCACTGCGCGTGCTGGTGTTCCCCTTCGGCCGCCGTCATGCCGGGCCCAGCGATGAACTGGATGCCGAGGTGGCGGCGCTGATTGGCCGCAGCAAGGGCGACCCGGCACTGGAGGAGTTGCTCGCCGGCTGCTTCCGGCCGCAGGCCGAAGGTGACCCGGTGGCAGCATTGCAACGGGCCTGCAACCTGCTGGACGAAGCAGCGCCACTGCACAAATTGCTGCATCAGGCGATCAAGGAGGGCAAGGTACAGCCCGCACCTGGGCAGTCGGCCATCGATGCGGCAGTTCAGTGTGGTGCACTGCAAGTCGAAGAGGGACAACGCCTGCATGCAGCCGAAAAGGCACGCAGGGCCGTGATCGATGTGGATGCATTCGACAAGGAGCAATTACTGCCTGAACAAGGCAAGGTGCGCTGAATGCAGGGGGCCGTTTTGCGGCCCCCTGCCCACCGGCGTATACTCCGCACCCGTTTCAACCACCTCAAGGACCATCCACATGGCCAACCCCCACCTGGAATACCACCTGCAACTGCTGAACCACCTGCGCACCATCCTGGTGGCGCTGGGTGAAGCCGACCAGGTACCGGAGGAAAGCCACGCCCTGTTCCTCGAACGCTTCGATGAACTGCTGACCCTGCTGCCGCAGGACCCGCTGCAAAGCCAGTACCTGGGCCAGGACCTAATCTGCCAGGTCATCCAGCGCTACCCACAGATCGCCCATCTGGTGCCACGCGACTTGCTATGGTTCTTCGCCGGCGACTGCTTGCACTTCATGCCTGATGAAGAGCTGGAACTGTATCAACGCCTTGAAGAGCGCCGGTACGAAGCCGAACAGAACGATGAGCCCTTCGACTGGCACCAGGAGAAGCAACTGCTCAATGGGCAACCGGGCAGCCAACACTAGACTGGGCTGGCCCGGGGGGCAAAGTCGAATGTGGCAAAACGCTTCAGGCTTGTTGTAGCCGCATTACATCGCGCAGAGACAGCAGCGGCATAGGAATGATCGTTACCGCGAATCGCCATTCAGTGTCTACACGAAGATCTTCAGCCATCAGGATTGTCACAGGAGTTGGTGCTGCCGACAGGGGTGTGAATATCCCTTGCGTCGATACCTCACCGTTGCCAGCAAGGATATGCCACTTGACATGCTCCGGCTGTAACACCGCCTCCTCCTGATAGCGGTTGAAATAGCAACAACTCAAGCGTAAAGCGGCGCCCTCAGCGTGAAATCTGATGAAGTGAGTCGGCCCAACGAATGTCGTGACGTAAAGTGCTGAGGCCGAGGCTCCTCCTCCAGCAGCCGTCACCACATCGGTGCGCGCAGGTAGCAACGAATAGCTTGATTTCAAAACAGCGGGGATCAGCGTTTCCCCCGGCTCGCTGAACAAGATGCCAGGCGGCTTTGTTGCGGGCTCATAAAAGTGATCGCTGCCTTCTTTGACAATACGTCCACCTGCATCACCCGCCACACTCCAGACCGCACCGGGTACGGGAGTGCCGACAAACCCCAATTGCTGCCTTAGCTCACCGGCGGGAAAAATCCGTGCCTGCGGAGCGATTTTGTGCACTGTACCAGCACTCGCAACCGTTAAGGGATTCCACGGCCTTTCAGGGCCGACCTTGTAGTTGCTTAGCCACCCCGTGGAGAGCTTCGTTCCTCCATCAGGTACGCAGGCGCCCGGTGGCGTAACCAGATGGCTGAACCACGCATTGTCTGCGGGGGGGGAACCTGCAGAAACTTCTGGAAAATTGGTTTGTGAAAACTGCGCAGACAAGACTGTCTGCACTTCAGGCGTAGGGGCCTGTAGCCTCCGACCTGCAAGGTTTTTGTATGCTTGAGGTTGTTGATGAAACAGGAAATGCCGATCTGCCAGACTCTCAGTCGTCAACATGTAAATGTAGAGGTCCTGAAGCCGCGAATCGACAGCCCGCGGCATCATCGCGATTTCAATTTTTTCTTGCCGATCATAATAATCCTCATACTCCGCAGGCACTGCTGTAGGGATTCTGGACTCCTTTGGGTAGTAATAGGCGTAACTGGCGTCCCCGTTCCATTCGAGGCTCAGCACACTTTGATCTTGCGCACGGTACCTGAGGTAGCTGCTAGCGAGAGGCAGCGTCACCCTCAGCCTCGCAGCGGGGAGCGGTACCTCGGTCAACCGAAGGATCTGCTCGTCACCCCTATTACCGAGCTTCTTGGTGTCGGCGACAACGTCATACGCCGGGTACAGATTAACTTCGCTATAAACATTGCCCGTCGCAATAATTTCAATGCGCGAAAACTTTCTCATCGTCGTCTCCATGATCCCGCCCGGCATAGGCGTGACCGTAACAATCGACTCGATCAGAAAGTCATCATGATTGACATCTCTCCACAACGCATTGGCAGTGGACAGGTCCATCCACATGGACAGTAGCACTGAGCCCCCAGAGGC